>NZ_JAVRHI010000001.1:0-10190 GCF_034105845.1 Streptomyces sp. CRN 30
CGCGCCCACCCCGCGCGCCGGCCGGGGCGGGACGCCGGCCCGCCAGAGCCGGGCGAGGGAGAGCGCCGCGGCGGCCGTCAGCAGGCCGTTGCGCAGGAGCAGGAGCGCGCAGCCCGTCCAGGTGCCCGCGGTGACCTCCCGGTAGAGCGGCGGATACATGACCGCGGTGACCGCCGTGGCCGCGACGAGCAACGTGGCGACCGGCCGCTGCGTGGTGTGCCGCGAGGTCAGGCACACGGCGGCCAGACCCAGCAGCCAGACCGTGTACTGGGGGCTGATCACCCGGCTGGTGACGGTGAGGAGCAGCACGGCGGCGAGCGCGGCGTCGTACGGGGTCGCCGGCGACCAGCGGCGGGCCCGCAGCCGCCACAGCAGCAGGGCGCCGAGGGCGGCGGCGGTCAGCGCGAGCGAGGCCGCGGCCACCTGCGGCACGTACGGGCCCACGTACTCCAGCGCCCCGTACCGGTAGCGCACGGTGCCCTCCCAGCCGGCCCGGCGGGCCAGCGCGAGCGCCGTGCCGCCCAGCGACTCGATCTGTACGCCCCGCCCGCCCTGCTGGCGCAGGAAGGCGAACGGGTCGGCGAAGAGGGCGGCGAGCGCGGCCGCCAGTACGGCGCCGGTGACCAGGGCCGCCGTCCACGCCTCCCGCGTCGTACGGCCCCGCGGGGTGCCGATCAGCGTCAGGGCCGGCCAGACCTTCACCAGGGCGCCCAGCGCGGCGAACGCGCCGCCCGCGCGCGGGGACCGTGCCGCGGCCAGCAGGGCGAGCACGGCGAGGGCGGTGACCTGGACGTCGTAGCGGGCCAGCGGCAGGTGCAGCAGCAGCGGCAGGGCCGCGGTCCACAGGGCGGCGCCGCGCAGACTGCGTCCCGGACGGGTGCCCGCGCGCGTGAGGGCGAGGGCGACGACGGCGTCGGCGGCGAGCGTCAGCACCACGAAGGCCTGGAAGTACGTCAGGCCCGGCAGCGCCCCGGGAGCGAGCAGCACCGGCCCGGCGCCCGGCGGGTACTGCCACAGCGGGTCGCCCGCCGGATAGGTGCCCTGCGACAGGGTGCCGTACCACCGGGCGTACAGGTGGTGCACCTCGCGCGTGACGCCGCCGCCCCCCAGTGCACGCAGGTGGTCGTGGGTGAGTGCCCACACCATCAGGGCGCGCGTGACCAGCCAGGCGACGGCCAGGGGCAGCGGGCGGGAGTGGGTGAGGGCGAGCAGCCGGGAGCGGAGGCGGGGCAGGAGCGGGGAGCGGAGCAGCGGCGGGCGGAGGCGGGACGGTCGTCTCATCAGCCGGGATCGTAGGGGGTGTGAAAGCCGTATCCGCGGTGATACGCCGCTCGGGCGGAGAAAAGGATGGCCGAGAGAAGTGAGTGGGTACCGCGGGCTAGTGGCAGCCCGGTGTCTCCTCCAGGGCCGCCGCGTCCAGGGCGGACGTCAGCCGGTCGAGCCGGGTGCGCAGGTCGTTCATCTCGTCGAGGCCGAGCCCGGTCGCGGCCGCGATCCGGCGCGGCACCTGGACCGCCCGCTCGCGCAGGGCCGTACCCTCCTCGGTCGGCCGCACCTCCACCGACCGCTCGTCCCGCGCGCTGCGCTCGCGCAGCAGCAGGCCGGCCGCCTCCAGGCGCTTCAGCAGCGGCGACAGCGTGCCGGAGTCGAGCCGCAGGTGCTCGCCGACCTTCTTCACGGGCAGCGTGCCGTGCTCCCACAGCACCAACATCACCAGGTACTGCGGGTAGGTGAGGCCCAGGTCCTTCAGGAGCACCCGGTAGACGCTGTTGAAGGCGCGGGAGGCGGCGCTCAGCGAGAAGCAGATCTGCCCGTCGAGGCGGAGGAGGTCCTCCTCCGTGGCGTTCCGGGACGCGACGGTGGCGCGGCTCGTGGTCATGACACCAGGGTAACCCCGACGCAAGATTAAGTTGTGCCCTATTGAATAGTGTGCTTCACTCCATTCATGAGGCGGCCGGACCCGGCCGTCACGACGACTGACTCCGAGAGGGATGGTCACCCCATGGACGCGATCTACACCGCCGTCGCCACCGCCACCCACGGCCGCGACGGGCGCGCCGTCAGCTCCGACGGGAAGCTCGACCTCCAGCTGGCCCCGCCGGTGGAGATGGGCGGCAGCGGCCAGGGCACCAACCCCGAGCAGCTCTTCGCCGCCGGCTACGCCGCCTGTTTCGCCAGCGCCCTCGGGCTGGTCGGCCGCCAGGCCAAGGTCGACGTCACCGACGCCGCCGTGACCGGCGAGGTCGGCATCGGCAAGCAGGGCGAGGGCTTCGCCCTCAAGGTGACGCTGCGCGTCGAACTGCCGGACTCCGTGGACCAGGAGACCGGCCGCAAGCTGGTCGAGCAGGCCCACCAGGTCTGCCCCTACTCCAACGCCACCCGCGGCAACATCGAGGTCGACCTCGTCGTCGAGTGACCCGAGCTCTCCCCCGGCGGCCGGATCGCCCGTCGGCGCCCCGGCCGTCCCTTCGGTGGACGCCAGGTCGGGGGCCGGGTGGGCGTGGGTCGCGACGTCGCGCGCCCGGCCGGGGATATGACACAGGCTCATACGGTGGTCGAGAGGTCTGCGGGAGCTCACTGACGGATGAGGGACGCCGGGAACGCCGCCGGGAACGCGGGCGCGGGCCCGGGCACGGACGTCGCCGGGCGGGCCGCCGCCGACGGCACCGGCCGCCGCTCGCTGAGCGGCACGACCGGCGGCAGGCCCGTGGCCGCGGCGCCGGTCCCGGTGGAACGGCCGGTCACCGTCTCGCCCAGCACCACCCGGCGCACCACCCGCTCGGCGGCCCGCCCGTCGTCGTACGGGCAGAAACGTTCCCGAAAGGCCGCCCGCAGCTGGGTCGAGCGGGAGCCGCGCCAGTGGCCGCTCGTGAAGATGTCGATCAGCTCGTCCTCGCCGCGCGCCACCGCGCCCGGCGGGAAGGACCGCAGGTCGAAGCAGGTGCCGCGGGCCGCCTCGTAGGCCTCGCGGTCGTCGTCCAGGAGCACGATCGGACGGTCCAGGTTCGCGTAGTCGACCATCAGGGACGAGTAGTCGGTGATCAGCGCGTCCGACGCCAGGCACAGCTGCTCGACCCTCGGGTGGCCGGTCACGTCGAGGATCCGCCCGCCGCCCGCCCGCACCGCGGGGAAGTCGTGGGCGGGGCCGGCCGGTACGGCGGAGTACCGGGGGTGGGCCCGCGTCAGCAGGACGAAGCGCGGGCCGAGCTGCCGCAGGACGCGCTCCAGGTCCAGGGCCGCGTACGCGTCCTCGCGGTAGTCGCGGTACGTGGGCGCGTACAGGACGGCGACCGCGCCCTCGGGGATGCCGAGCGAGGCGCGCAGCCGGTCCACGTCCGCGGGTGTCGCCCGCTGGAACACGTCGTTGCGCGGCAGCCCGTACTCCAGCGTCTCGTACCCGGCCGGGAAGACCCGCTCCCACACCAGCGTGGAGTGCCGGTTGCCGGACAGGACGAAGTCCCAGCCGTCGGCGCCGCGCAGCAGCCCCGCGGTGTCCGCGCCGCGGCCGGCGGCCGGACGGCCGCGCAGGTCGAGGCCCATGCGCTTGACCGGGGTGCCGGCCTGTGTCTGCACCAGCACCTGCCCTGGCCGCTTGACCAGCCGTGAGTCGAACGCGGCGTTGGTGACCAGGTACTTGGCGCGCGCCAGCGCCGTCCAGTACGTGACCGAGCCCGGAACCACCCGGCGCGTCGCCGTCGGGAGCGTGTGGTGGTGCTCGGGGCGGGCGGCCCACACGGTGCGGACGTGCGGGGCGAACGCGCGGAACGCCTCCTCCAGGGCGCCCGGGTTGCAGCAGTGGCCGCGGCCCCCGTACGCGGAGAACAGGGCGCGGTCCGCGTCCAGCGGAAGCAGCCGCTGGACGCGGTAGTGCAGCCGGAGCGCGCACCGTCCGGCCCCGCGCGCCGCCGCCGACAGGAACTGCCCCCCGCGCCGGCCCGCCCGTGCCACGAGCGACAGCGCCTGGTACGTGCGGTGGGCGCCCAGCCGGACCAGCAGGTGCCGCAGCCTTCTCGGACCCCGTACCGGGACACCGGGCATCCGGTAGCGGGCGTACTGGGTGCGCGCCCGGCGCAGGAACTCGGCGCGGGAGCCGTGCGGCAGCCGTACGCGCCGGGAGAACACGGTCACGAAGTGGTCGACCATGCGGCGGAACAGCGCCGGGCGCCAGTGCGCCAGCGCGGGCCGGGAGTCGACGTACGCGAAGAGCCGGTCGTACTGCTCGAAGACGTCGAAGTGACGGCGGCTGGTGGTGCCGAGGATGCCGCCCCGGCGGCGCTGGCGGTAGCGCACGCAGACGCGGTCCAGGGTCGCGATCGACTCCGCCGCCATCAGCACCGGGTACGTCCACGGCACGTTCTCGTAGAAGCCGGGCGGGAAGGTGAAGCCCTCCCGCTCGAGGAACTCCCGCCGGCACGCCTTGTTCCACACCGCCATCGGCGCCGACAGCAGTCCGGGGCGGTCGTCGAGGCGGAAGGGCGCCGGGCCCAGCTCGGTCAGGCGCGGGGTGCTCTGCCGGCGCAGGGTCTCGCCGGACCACAGCACGCGCGCGTGGTCGTAGACGACGACGTCGGGGTCGCCGGTCTCCTTGATCCGGTCGGCGATCGCCCGGAGCGCGTCCGGGGCGAGGGTGTCGTCGCCGTCCAGGAAGAGCACGTAGTCACCGTCGGCGAGGCGCAGCCCCGCGTTGCGCGCCGGTCCGAGCCCCGCGTTGACGGGCAGGTGGACGGGGTGCACGCGCGGGTCGCGGACCGCGAACTCGTCGGCGATCGCGCCGCAGGCGTCCGGTGAGCAGTCGTCCACGACGATCAGTTCCAGGTCGGGGAAGGACTGGGCCAGCACGGATTCCAGGCACTCGTGCAGGTAGGCCTGCACCCCGTGCGCGGGGACGATGACACTGAACCTGGGCAAGAGGGCATCCATGGGTCGGCGCGGCAGACGTGCCCGGCAACGACCCTTCCCGCGATCGGGTTACGCGCGGCATGGCATACGGGGGACACGGGAGCACCAGGCGCACGGCCCGGGGCGCACGGCGCGGGGCGAGCCGCTCACGGCCCGCCCCGCCCAGGGAGTACGTGTCCGTACGCCCGCCGTTACTTCACCGCGCCCGCCATCACACCGGACACGAACTGCCGCTGGAAGGCGAAGAACACCACCAGCGGGATCACCATCGAGATGAAGGCGCCCGGCGCCAGCACGTCGATGTTCGCGCCGAACTGCCGCACCTGCTGCTGCAGGGCCACCGTCAGCGGCTGGGAGCCGGAGTCCGAGAAGACCAGGGCGACCAGCATGTCGTTCCACACCCACAGGAACTGGAAGATCCCCAGGGACGCGAGCGCCGGAGCGGCGAGCGGCATGACGACGGTCAGGAACAGCCGAGCCTCCCCGGCCCCGTCCAGCCGCGCCGCCTCCAGCAGCTCCCGCGGGATCTCCGCGAAGAAGTTGCGCAACAGGAAGATCGCGAACGGGAGCCCGAAGCCGACGTGGAAGAGGACGACCCCGATGATGTCGCCGAAGATGCCCAGGGTGCCGAAGAGGCCGGACAGCGGGATGAGCGCCACCTGCACCGGCACCACCAGCAGCGCCACCACGCCCATGAACCACCAGTCGCGGCCCTTGAAGTCCATCCAGGCGAAGGCGTACCCGGCCATCGCGCCGATGATGATGACCAGCAGCGTCGCGGGCACCGTGATCCAGACGGTGTTGAAGAGTGCGCTGGTGACCTGGTCGTTCTTCAGGAGCGACGCATAGCTGGCGGCGGTCAGCTCCGCCGGTGCGGTGAAGACCGTCCACCAGCCCGAGGAGGCGATGTCCTTCGGGTCGCGGAACGACGAGACCAGCAGGCCGAAGGTCGGCACCAGCCAGAACAGGGCCACCAGGAGCAGGAAGACGCGCAGCACCCCACCCGCCGCCCCGCTCGCCACCCGCGCGGCGAGGGACTGCCTGGGCCGTACGGAGGTGTCCTGCGCGGCCGGGCCGGCCGGTCCGGCGGGCCCGCGCGCGGGAGTGTCGAGAGCGGTCACCGCTGGCGCTCCTTCCGCAGTCGCCGGATGTTGACCCACATCATCGGCAGGACGAGCAGCAGCAGGACCACGCCGAGCGCGCTGCCGAGACCGTAGTCGCCCCCGCCGCCGAACGACGACAGGTACAGCTGCAGGGCGAGCACGTTCGCCTCGTCCTGACTGGGCTGCGGGGCGATGATGTAGACGAGGTCGAAGACCTTCATCACGTTGATCATCAGTGTGACCAGCACCACCGTCAGCACCGGCGCCAGCAGGGGGACCGTGATCCGCCGGAACACCTGCCATTCGTTGGCGCCGTCCACGCGGGCCGCCTCCAGCAGGTTGCGGTCGACGCCCGCGAGCCCCGCCGCGATCAGCACCATCGCGAAGCCCGCCCACATCCACACGTAACTGCCGATGATGGCCGGGGTGACGAGCGTCGGGCCCAGCCAGTCGATGCCGTTGTACGGGGCCGCGAAGTTCGAGCCCGGTAGTCGGAGCTGCGCGCCGTCGGCCTCGGCGGGCAGGCTGAAGGTGCCGTCGGCGGAACTGGTCGCGGAGGCGACGACGTCCCCGTCCTTCACCGCCTCGACCTTGACGCCCTCCAGCGCCTTCTCGCGCGCGTCGATCGCGCCCTTCTCCCCGCCGCCGCCCAGCCGGAAGTCCAGCCAGACGGTGCCGGTGACCTGGTCGCCCCCGGTGGGCGCTCCTTGCGCGTCCTGGGGGTCGCCGGGGAGCTTGTTCGGAGCGATGCCGACCAGCGGCAGCAGCACGGGGGAGCCCGCCGACACGGTCCCACTCGTGGTGAAGGAACCGCCGCCGGACGCCTTCAAATCGCTGACCTGGGCGTTCGGCCGGGCCTTCGGATAGACCGACGCGTCGGAGAACGTGTCGTGCACGGAGGTGACCACGGCGTTCGCGACGCCCCGGTCCGGGTCCTGCTCGTACACCAGCCGGAAGATGATGCCCGCGGCGAGCATCGAGATCGCCATCGGCATGAAGACGATCAGCTTGAACGCCGTGCCCCAGCGCACCCGTTCGGTGAGCACGGCGAAGATCAGGCCCAGCACGGTGACGAGCGCGGGGGCCACGGCCACCCAGATCGCCGTGTTGCGCACGGCGGTGAGCGTGGCGTCGTCGGTGAAGATGTCGACGTAGTTGCCGAGCCCGACGAAACCGGAGCCGTCCGCGTCGAACAGACTGCGCCAGACCGAGTACCCGATCGGGTAGACCACGAGCGAGCCGAGCAGCACCAGGGCGGGCAGCAGGAACAGCACCGCCACCCACAACCGGGTGCCCGTCACGCTCTTGCGCGGGGGGACGGAGGGCGTGGGCAGTGCGCCCGCGCCCTCCGTCGACTTCACAACGGAGTTGGCCATCCGGGGGCCGTCAGTCGTTCCCGTACGCCTTCGCGGCGTCGGTCTCCAGCTGCTGCTGGGCACCCGCCACGTCACCGGGCTCGCGCAGGAAGTCCTGCAGGTCCTTCCACATGCCGACGCCCTGGGTGCCGCCGAAGGCCGCCGGGGCCTGGTCGGACAGGTCGAAGCGGAAGTCGTCGCCCGCCGCGAGCAGCGCCTCGGCGATGTCCCGGGTGACGTCGTCCTTGTACGCACCCATGTCCATCTCCTTGTTGGGGGAGATGACGCCGCCCTGCGCGGTCCAGATCTCGGCCGCGTCGGTGGAGGCGAGGAACGTCAGCAGCGCCTTGGCGCCCTCGTTGTCCTCCAGCGCCACCGCCACGTCGCCGCCGCTGACCACCGGGGAGTTGTCCCCGACGGCCGGGAAGGGGAAGACCTTGGCGTCCGTGCCGACCTCCGCGTCCGTGTCGGCGTTGATGTTCGCGGTCACGAAGTCGCCCTCGAAGACCATGCCGGCCGGGGTGTCGCCGTTGAACGTCTGGGTGACCGATTTCGGGAACTCCGCCTGCAGCGCGCCCGTGCGGCCGCCCGCGATCAGCTCGTCCTTGCCCCACAGCTCGCCCAGCGTGGTCAGGGCGTCCTTCACCGAGGGGTCCGTCCACTTGATCTCGTGCTTGGCCAGCTGGTCGTACTTCTCCGGGCCCGCCTGCGAGAGGTACACGTTCTCGAACCAGTCGGTGAGAGTCCAGCCGTCCGCGCCGCCGATGGAGACGGCGGGGGTGCCCGAGTCGGACAGCGTCTGCGCGGTCTGCACGAACTCGTCCCAGGTCGCCGGTTCCTCGGTGATGCCGGCGGCCTCGAACGCCGCGGTGTTGTACCAGACGAGCGATTTGTTCGCGGCCTTCACGTACGCGCCGACCTGCTTGCCGTCGACCGCCCCGAGGTCCTGCCAGCCCTGGGTGAAGTTCTTCTTCAGCTGCGCCTCGGCGTCCGCGCCGATCGGCTTCAGCCAGCCCTTCTCGGCGAACTGGTGCAACACGCCGACCTGCGGGAGGAACGCGACGTCCGGCGGCTGGCCGCCCTGGATCTTGGTACCGAGGAACGTGGAGGTGTTGTTCCCCGTCGGCACGAAGGCGACCTCCGCGCCCGTGCGCTTGGTGAACTCGTCGAGGACCTTGGTGAAGTTCTCCTGCTCCGCGCCCGTCCAGACGGCCGCGACCTCGAGCTTCTGCCCGTCCAGCTTCGGCAGTTGCACGGTGACCTCGGCCGGCGCGTCGTCCTTGCCCGTGTCACCGCCTCCGCCGTCACCGTCGTCCCCGCCGCCACAGGCGGTCAGGGAGACGCCGAGGACCCCGGCGGCGAGGGCCACGACGGCCTTCCTGGCCCTGGTGCTGCTCGCCCCGGTGGTGTGCGGGGCGGTGTGTGAGGTGGCTCTGAGCGACTTGCGTGACCTGCGTGTACGAAGAGTGTTGCGCATCACTGCCCCGTTCTGCGTTCCGCGTTGAACGTCCGAGCGGCTGTCCCGTCGCTCTGGTCTACGCCGCGTCACCGGCAGCGGCAAGGGCGCCTGCGGTGTCGGATCGAAGATCGTAATCGGCTCGTGACGTGGAGTGGGAGGCGCCGCGGGACGCTCGGGACCCACGGGCGCGCGACATGCGCACGCGGGGCTCACACCGGCGGGGGCGGGGCGCTCACACCAGCGGGGGCCGGGAGACTCACGACAGCGGGGTCGGGAGGCTCACAGAAGGGACGGCACCTCCTTGGCCGCGACGGAGCGGGCCGCGCGGTCCAGCGCGCTGGCCAGCAACGCCAGGTCCGTCGGGCCGTTGCCCAGCTCGCGCACCGGGCGGCGGGCCGGGGGATCGCCCATACGGGCCCACTCCAGGGGCACGACCGTGGGCCGGAGCGTGGCCGTGCGCGGGATGCGGCCGGTGACGCGGCCCGCCTGGAAGGGGGTGGTGCGGGCGGTGGGCGGGTCGGAGGCGTGGTCGATGGAGGGGCTGGTGGCGGGGGCGCTGGTCGTGCCCGTGCCCGGCGGGGGTGCGTCGGTGGTCGTCAACCGGCCGCGGCCCGCCGCCGGTTCGTCCGGGCCCGGGGCGGGGGCCTCGAGCGTGACGTGGAGGGTGGCCGCGCGGGCGAGGTCCGTCTCCGCCGTACGGGCGCCGCCGGCCGTGGCGGCGACGAGGTGGACGCCGAGCCGGGCGCCCTCCCGGGCCACCGCTTCCAGGGCGCGTACGACGGAGCCGGCCGCCGGACGGCCCGGGGAACCCAACGGCGGGGAGAGCAGCGCGTCCAGATCGTCGACGATCAGCACGAGGCGGGCGAGCGGCGGGCCGGGATCGGGGCGCTCGCGGCCCGCGGCCGGACGCAGCCGGATGGTGGCGGTGGGCGAGGCGTCGAGGTCCGCGGCGCCGGGCCGGCGCGACGGGCCGGTTCCCGTGCCCACGCCCGTACCTCTGCCGGCGGCCGTGCGCGGTCCGACGAGCCGGCCGGACACCGCACGGCTCGTGTGCCACTCGGCGAAGTCGAGGCGGACGACCAGCTCCGCGCGGCGCTTGAGCTCGGCGCTGAGCGACTGGGCGAACTCCCGCATGCGTACCGGATCGTTGGCCGCGAGGTGGGTGCCCACATGGGGCAGGTCGGTACACGCGCCCAGCCCGTCACCGGGGTGCCGGCCCTGGCCGGCGCCGTCCCGCCCGTCCACCAGGGCGATGCCGAGCCGGTCGGGGCGCTCGGCGGCGGCGAGCGAGGCGGCGACCGAGCGCAGCAGCTCCGTACGGCCGCTGCCGGGCGGGCCCTCGATCAGCAGGTGCGGGCCGTCGGCGACGAGGTC
>NZ_JAVRHI010000002.1:0-25670 GCF_034105845.1 Streptomyces sp. CRN 30
CGGCTCACGGCGCGGACGCTTCGGACGCCTTCCACCTGGTGATTCCGTCGTTGCCCGGACATGGGTTCTCGGGCAGGCCGGCCACGACCGGATGGAGCCCCGATCGCATCGCCCGTGCCTGGGCCGAGCTGATGCGGCGCCTGGGATATGCGGAGTACGTCGCGCAGGGCGGCGACTGGGGCGCGATCGTCACCGACCTCATGGGGGTGCAGGCGCCGCAAGGACTGCTCGGCATCCACACCAACATGCCCGGCGCGGTCCCGCCCGCCATCGAGCAGGCGCTCGTGGCCGGCAACCCGCTGCCCTCCGGCCTGTCGCTCTCCGAGGAGGAGCGGCGCGCGACCGAGCAACTGGACTTCCTGTACCGGCACGCCGCCTACGCCGGCATCATGGGAACGCGCCCGCAGACGCTGACCGCGCTGGCCGACTCGCCCGTCGGCCTGGCGGCGTTCCTGATCGACCACGACGCGGCCAGCCTGGAGCTGATCTCCCGGGCCTTCGCCGGCCAGCGCGAGGGCCTGACGCGGGACGACGTCCTCGACAACATCACGCTCTACTGGCTGACGACCACGGCGGTCTCCGCCTCCCGCCTCTACTGGGAGAGCCGGGAGGCCGGCACCACGTTCTTCGGCGTGAAGGGCGTCTCCGTCCCGGTGGCCGTGAGCATCTTCCCCGACGAGCTCTACGGGGCCCCGAGGAGCTGGGTGGAGCAGGCGTACCCGCACCTCGTCCACTACAACAGGCTCGACAGGGGCGGGCACTTCGCGGCCTGGGAGCAACCGGACCTCTTCGTGGAAGAGCTCAGGGTGGGGTTCCGGTCGCTCCGTCGGGCTTGACGGCGGGACAGTACCGTCACGTCCCGTCACGTCATGCGGCGTCATGCGGCGTGTAGAGCATGACCCAGTGGTCCCGCTCGGCGTCGTGGAGCATCTCGATGTCGAAGCGTGACCACCCGCGCCGGGGGTGGTGCATGCGCTTCACCGCGGAGCGCCACGCGCCGACCTCACACCGTTCCCAGTGGTCGCGGAAGCTCGCACTGACCGCCGTGAGCTCGGCGAACAGGCTCTGGAGGTAGTCGTCGCCGGGGTACCGGCTGAGTGCCGTACGCAGTTCGGCCGCCGCGACCCGGGCGAACAGCTCCGCGCCCTCCTCGCCGAGCAGGTCGGGCAGCGCCGGTGCGATGAAGGCCTGGTAGGCGATGTTGCGTCCGTACCGGCCGGCGCCGTCCGCCAGCGGCCCGATCAGTTCGGCGGCGGCCGCGTTGCAGGCCAGCAGATCGAGGCGGCCGTCGTGGACGGTGACCGGCATCGTGTCCTCCAGGCCACGCAGCATCCGCAGCAGTCCTGGACGGATCACGGCGTCCGGTGCCTCGATCTGCGGTGGCGGCTCGCCACCGAGCCGGAACAGATGGTCCCGCTCGGCGACCGAGAGCCCGAAGGCCCGCGCCAGCGCGTGCAGGATCTCGCGTGACGGGCGGGCCGCCCTGCCCTGTTCGAGGCGGGTGTAGTACTCCACGGAGATCCCGGCGATGTCGGACAGCTCCTGGCGGCGCAGCCCCGGGACCCGCCGCCGCGACACCCGCACGCTGCCCGGCGGGTCCGGCGGGGCCATCGCGGCCCGACGCCGGCGCAGGTAGTCCCCGAAGTCGGTTCGATCACTGCTGCTGAGCACCCGCCCATTGTGCCTCCCGCCGGGCGCGGCGGACGGCGCGCTGCCTGGCCCTGCCGGTACCAGGTTCGGCGAGGTCTCCCCCTGTGCCGCGACGTGCCGCAGATTCGTTGCACGCCAACCCCAACCCTCGAATCCTGGAGCGAGTGATGCCCGAAGCGACCCGGACCGTCGTCATGACCGGCGCCACCGGAGGAATCGGTCTCGAAGCAGCACGAGAGGTCCTGCGCCGCAGTCCGGAGACCCACCTGGTGGTCCTGGCGCGGGAGGCCTCCGCGGCGCGTGCCCTGCCACGGCTGCGCGAGATCTCACCCCATGTCTCGACCGTCCCCGCGGACCTTGCCGGCAAGGCATCCGTCGGTACCGCCGCGGCACGGGTGGAGGACCTCCTGGACGCGGGCGAACTGCCACCGTTGCGAGGCATCGTCTGCAACGCCGGGGTCCATCTCTCCGACGCCCTGCACACGAGTGAGGACGGACACGAGCTGACCTTCGCCGTCAACGTCCTCGCGACCCACCTGCTGCTCAGAAGGCTCCATCCCCATCTGCGGGCTTCCTCGCGCATCGTCGTCACCGTCAGCGACGCCCATTTCGGCGATCTCCGGCACACCGGCGGCATCATGCCCCCGCCCCTGTGGCAGGACCCGGAGTCGCTCTTCCGGCCCGGTGCGTACCCTCGCTCCCACAAGGTCCGCTCCGGCGGCCGCCGCGCCTACGCCACGAGCAAGCTCGGCGCCATCCACCTGGTCCACGAGTGGGCCCGCCGCCTGCCCGGCGGGGTCGACGTCCTCGCCTACGACCCGAGTCTCGTCACGGGCACCGGACTCGCCCGGGAGATGGGGGGCTCCGCAGAGTTCGCGATGAAGTGGCTCGTCCCGGTCCTCGAAGCCACCCCGCTCGTCGACACCCCGCCGGCCGCGGGCCGCAAGCTCGCCGACGTCGTCCTCGGGCACACGAACGCGCCGACCGGGTCGTACATCCACCGCACGAAGGCCATGCGCTCGTCCGCCGAGTCCTACGACGCCGACCGCGAGCAGGCCCTGTGGGAGTGGCTGGAACAGCAGACCTGACAGCGGCCCGCCGCGCGCTACCCGCTCGACCGGCCGGCGACGACCGCCTTGTCTTCGAGCGCGCTTCAACTGCCAGGATGACCGGCGCGCGCACCGCACGTCCCACGCCGCACGTACCCGTGCTGCTTCCCGTCTCTTCCCACCTGTCATCCGTCATGTGCCGTCATGCGCCGTCACGCGCCGAGGAAAGGACCGAGCCGTGCCCGAAGTGAACCTGGTACTGGGAACCCTGAGTTTCGGCACCACTGTGGACGTCGACACGTCCTTCGACCTGCTCGACCGGTTCGTCGACGCCGGTGGGACGCTCCTCGACACGGCCGACTGCTACGCCTTCTGGGACGATCCGAGCGGTCGCGGCGGGCAGAGCGAGGAGGTCCTCGGGCGGTGGCTGGCCGCGCGTCCGGGGCGGCGGGAGCGGGTGTACCTGAGCAGCAAGGTGGGGGCCGAACCCGGCGGTCCCGGTGACTGGCCGGCCAACCGGCAGGGGCTGTCGGCGGCGGCGGTCAGGGCCGGTGCCGAGGGGAGTCTGCGGCGGCTGGGGACCGACCGGATCGATCTGTACTGGGCGCACATGGAGGACCGGTCCGTCGACCTGGCCGAGACCGCCGAGGGCTTCGGCGCGCTGGTGGCCGAGGGGGTCGTGGGGCGGGTCGGGTGTTCCAACCACCCCGTGTGGCGGGTGGAGCGGGCCCGGCAGATCGCCCGGCGGAACGGGTGGGCCGGGTTCAGCGCGCTGCAGTTGCGGCACTCCTATCTCCAGCCCCGGCCCGGGATACCGGTGTCCGGGGTGAACCACCGGTTCGCCTGGGTCACCGACGAGGTCGTCGACTACGTCGACAGTGAGCCGGAGTTGGACCTGTGGGTGTACACCGCCCTGCTGAACGGCTTCTACGGCCGTCCGGAGGAGCGGCCGCTGCCCGGTGCGTACGACCACCCCGGCACTCCCCGGCGGCTGGCGGCCCTCGACAAGGTGGCCGGTGAGCTGGGGGTGAGCCGGAACCAGGTCGTCCTGGCCTGGCTGATCGGGGGGAGGCCGGGCGCCACTCCGATCGTCGGCGTCAGCCGCCCGGAGCAGCTCGACGAGGCGCTCGCGGGTGCCCGGCTGCGGCTGCCCGACGAACACCGCGGCCTCCTCGACGGGATCCTCTGACCTCCGGCGGGCACGGACGGGTCACGAGCCGGTGAACAACGTGGTCAAACTCCAGATCGGCAGATAGGTTAGGGTTGCCTTACTGGGTTGGTGGGGACGGCTTTCCGTACGCCGGTCACCGCCAACCCTTCGGTATGTGCTGCCTGTTGCACCCGATCCGCGTGTTCCGCCTGTTCAGCTGGGGGAAGGAAACTCATGCTCAACGCATCTCGCCGGAGGCCGCGTCGCGCCCACGCCGCGGCGGCGATCGCTTCCGTGATGCTGGCGGTCAGCGCCTGCGGCGGCGGTGGGGAGGAGAACGACGCGTCCTCCTCCGAGAACGCCGGCGGCGCCTTCCCCGTCTCCATCAAGAGCGCGCTGGGCACGGCCGAGATCGAGAAGGCCCCCGAGCGGATCGTCACCCTCGGGCAGGGGTCCGCCGAGACGGCCATCGCGCTGGGCCACACGCCGGTCGGCATCGAGGAGTACGCCTGGGGCAGCGACGAGTCGGGCTACCTCCCCTGGATCAAGGAAGCCGTGGAGAAGGAGGGGGACGAACTGCCCGAGCAGTTCGCGGGCGGTGAGCAGATCGACATCGAGGCGATCACCGAACTCGCCCCCGACCTCATCCTCGCCCCGTGGTCCGGCATCACGCAGAAGCAGTACGACGTGCTGAAGGACATCGCCCCGACGGTCGCCTACCCGGACCAGGCGTGGAGCACCGACTGGGACGAGCAGATCAACATCGTGGCGAAGGCCGTCGGTGAGCCCGACGAGGGCGAGAAGCTCATCACGGACATCAAGACGCAGCTCGCCGACGCGGCCAAGACCCGGCCCGAGTACGCGGACCACCAGTTCTCGTACATCTACACCTCGGGGCCGGGCACGCTCGGTGTCTTCAGCGCCACCGAGCAGCGCGTCGAGATGGTCAAGTCGCTCGGGCTGAAGGTCGACCCCGTCGTCGACACCTTCGAGGAGACCGAGGGCACCGACTCCTCGCTCATCGGGCTCGAGAACGCCGACAAGCTCAACGACAGCGATCTCCTCTTCACGTTCTACACGGACGAGAAGACGCGCAAGGAGATCGAGGCGCAGCCCCTGTACGCGGCGATGCCCGCCGTCAAGAAGGGCGCCCTCGTCCACAGCGACGACTACTCCTTCGTCACAGCCTCCTCCATGCTCAACCCGCTGACCGTGCCGTGGAGCATCGAGCGGTACCTGCCGCTCATCGACGAGGCCGTCGAGAAGGCGGGCAAGTAGCGGCGGGTACGCAGCCGAGGAGAATCAGTCACAGCATGCAGGTGCCTCACCGGGGACGGACGGCCGCGATCGCCCTGGGCGCGGTCGTCGTCCTCGCGCTCGTCTGTTTCGCCAGTGTCATGGTCGGCAACAAGAACATCCCGCCCGGTCAGGTCTGGGACGCCTTGACCGGACGGGGCGAGGCGTACGTCACGGTGGTGGTGGAGAGCCGCTACCCCCGCACCGTGCTCGGCGTGCTCGTCGGCGCCGGACTCGCCGTGTCCGGTGTGCTCATGCAGGCGGTGACCCGCAATCCGCTGGCCGAACCGGGGCTGATGGGCATCAACACCGGTGCCGCCGCCAGTGTGGTCGCCGCGAGCGCGTTCCTGGGCGCGTCCGGGCAGACCCAGTTGCTGCTGTGGGCGCTGCCCGGTGCCCTCCTCGCGGGGGTGTTCGTCCACCTCATCGGCGGGCGGGGAGCCGGGAGCAGCCCGGCCCGGCTGGTGCTGGCCGGTGCCGTGCTCACCGCCGTGCTGAGCGCGTTCATCCAGGCGGTGACGCTCAGCAGTCCGCAGACCTTCGACAGCTACCGCTACTGGGTCGTCGGCGCGCTGACCGGGCGCACCTTCGAGGCGGTGTGGACCGTACTGCCGCTCATCGCCGTGGGCCTCGTCGTCGCCCTGTCGCTGGGCAGGTCGCTCAACGCGGTGGCGCTGGGAGAGGAGTCCGCCACGGCGCTGGGCGCCCGGCCGGCCCGGGTGCGTGCCGTCGGGCTGCTGACGGCCGTCGTGCTGAGCGCCGGCGCGACCGCGGCCGCGGGGCCCATCGTCTTCGTCGGTCTCGCCGTGCCGCACCTGGTCCGGGCGCTGGTCGGGGTCGGCATGCGGCGGCAGGTCCTCTTCGCCGCGCTGCTCGGGCCGATCCTGCTCCTGCTGGCGGACGTGGTCGGGCGCGTGCTGGTGCGTCCCCAGGAGCTCATGGTCGGCGTCGTGACCGCGTTCGCCGGAGCCCCGGCCCTTCTGGTCGCCGTACGCAGGATGCGAGCCACGAAGTGAGAACCCCCTTCGCCCGCGCCGTTCGATCCGCCGTCCGGCCCCACGCCGTCCGGCCCCCCACGCGCTGGACGCTCCTCAGGCTCGGCCCGTCGATCGTCCTGCGTGCCCAGGTGCGGGTCCTCTACGTCGGTACGGCCCTGCTGCTCGCCGTGGTCCTGGCCGCGGCCGCCACCCTCACGGCCGGGCGGCTGGGCATCGGCCTCGCCGATCTGCCGTCGGCCCTCGCGGGGAACGCCACCGGCGTCGACGCCTTCGTGATCGACCGGCTGCGGGGACCGCGCCTCGTGGTGGCCGTGGCCGCGGGCGCGGCCTTCGGGCTGTCCGGGGCCCTCTTCCAGTCCGTGACGCGCAATCCGCTCGGCAGCCCCGACGTGATCGGCATCGCCCCGGGGGCGGGAGCGGGGGCCGCGCTGGTCGCCCTGCTCTTCTCCGACCACGTGCCCGTCGCCGTGGGCGCGCTCCTCGGGGCGCTGGCCGCCATGGCGATCGTCTACGTCGCCACGGGCACCGGCTTCCGCAACCCCACCCGCCTGATCATCGCCGGTGTGGCGGTGTCCGCGATGGCCACCGCGTTCATCCAGTACATCGTCTACGCGATCGAACGCGACCAGGCCACGGTGCTCGCCTCCTACCTGAACGGCAGCCTGACGGCACGCTCGTGGGAGGACGCCGGGACCGTCGGCCTCGTCCTGCTGGTCTGCGCACCCCTGGCAGCCCTGCTGTCACGCCCCCTGAGCATGGCGGAGATGGGGGAGACAACGGCGGCGGCGCTGGGGGCGCCCGCCCGGCGCACCTACACCTCGGCCGTCGTGCTCTCCATCGTCCTCTCCGCCGGCGCGGTCACCGCGGCCGGCCCCATCGCGTTCATCGCGCTCACCGCACCGCAGATCGCCCGGCGGATCAGCCGGGGGAGCGGTCCCCATCTGGCCCTGTCGGGTCTCATGGGTGCGTTGCTGCTGGTCCTCGCGGACCTCGCCGCCCAGCACGCCCCCGTGTTCGAGGACCTGCCCGTCGGCATCTGGACCATGGCCCTCGGTGGGGCGTACCTGGGCTACCTGCTGGCGCGCGAGTGGCGCAAGGGCGCTTTGTAGCTAGCGGTCAGCGGTCAGCGGTCAGCGGTCAGCGGTCAGCGGTCGGCGGCGGTTCCGTTCGTCCCCTCCGATCGTCCGGTGCGACTCGGTCTCACAGGTGACCGAGCGAGCGCTCCCTGACCCCCGCCAGGTGGGCGGCGAAGACCTCGCGCGCGTCGGGGGTCATGGTCCGCAGGGCCACCAGGGCGGTGATGGCCACGTCGCACAGTTCGGACCGTACGTCGTCCCAGTCGTGGGTCACGCCCTTGCGCGGGTTCTGGCCGGTCGCGCCGATGACCGCCTGGGCGACCTCGCCGACCTCCTCGGACAGCTTGAGCACACGCAGGAGCAGCAGGCTCTCCGGGTCCTCCTCGGTGCGGTTCTCCTCCAGCCAGGCGTGGAGGAGGGTGACGGACTCCCACAGGTCGGGTTCTCGGCTGCCGGGCGCGTGCTGATCACTCATGCGGGCAGCCTGCCATGCGCGGCCCCGCATCCAGCCCCCGGACCCGGCGCTCGCTCTCAGCCCTCGAACAGCGGCTCCGGGCGCTTCTCCTTCTCCTCCCGTACCCGCCTGTTCCGCGCTCCCACGACCAGCGCCGTCGCGGCCGCCGTACCGGCGAGGGCCACCGGGACCATCCAGCCGCGGTTGAGGGAGTGGCCGCACGCGTGGTCCAGGGACAGCCGGCCGGGCCCCGTGACCGAGAGGCCGGCGGCGGTCAGGCCGAGTGCCGCCGCGTACTCGTAGCCGCCCTCCTGGGCGAAGAACCCGTTGGGGACGTGCACCGCGGCGGCGCCCGCCATGGCGCCCGCGGCGGCCGCACCGGCCGCGGGTGTCGCGAGGCCCAGCGCGAGCAGCGCGCCGCCGCCCGTCTCGGCGAGCCCCGCCGCGAGTGCGCTCTGCTTGCCCGGCGCGTACCCGATGGACTCCATCCAGCCGCTCGTGCCCGCGAGGCCGTGCCCGCCGAACCAGCCGAAGAGCTTCTGCGCGCCGTGCGCCGCGAGGACCCCGCCCGTGCCCAGGCGGAGCAGCAGCAGTCCCAGGTCGCGTCGGTCGAAAACGGTCACGGTGACTCCTCGGGAAGGGCTCGGGCCGGGTGGGCGGTGGGGACGATCGTTCCTCTCGCGTCTCCACCGTCGCACCGACCACCCCTCCGCGACCGTCCCGCGCGGCCGATCGGGTGGTCCCGCGGGACGGCCGGATACCGCCCGCTCCCGGCATGCGGAACTCACGCGGCGGCCATCTCACTGTTGTGTACGCGACAGCCGGGCGTCGGCCCCGGCCACTCCAATGCGACGAGAGCGATGTACGCGCTGCACACCCACCGTCAGGGGAGAGGGCCGGATGACACCCGCGACACCCGCAGCTGCCCGTCCGCACCAGCACAGCAACTCGCGCCACCACTCCGAACTCCGCGCCGTGGCACGCCACGTCGGCCGCCGCCGCTTCCTCACCACCACCGGTGCCGCCGCCGCGCTCGCCTTCTCGGTGCACCTCCCGGCCGCCGGTGCCGCGAGCGCCGCCGAACTGGACGCGGCGCGGATCAAGGAGGACCCGTTCACACTCGGCGTGGCCTCCGGCGACCCGCTGCCCGACTCGGTGCTGCTGTGGACGCGTCTCGCCCCGCAGCCGTACCAGGCGGACGGCGGGCTGCCCGCCGAGCGGATCACCGTGCGGTGGGAGGTGGCCCACGACGAGCGCTTCCGCAGGGTCGTCGGGCGCGGCACCGCCACCGCCCACCCCGAGTTCCACCACACCGTCCACGTCGAGGTCCCGGGGCTGGACGCCGGGCGCGCGTACTTCTACCGCTTCCGCACCGGCCGCTGGACCAGCGACACCGGCCGTACGCGCACCGCCCCCGCGCCCGGCTCCCGCGCCTTGGCCCTCACCTTCGCGGCCGTCTCCTGCCAGGCGTACCACGACGGGTACTGGACGGCGTACCGGCACCTGGCGCAGGAGGACGTGGACGTCGTCTTCCACCTCGGGGACTACCTGTACGAGTACGCGGTGAACGCGGTGGGCGGCGCCCGCAACTACAAGAACCACGCTCTGCCGGACCACTTCAACCACGAGACGGTGACCCTGGAGGACTACCGCCTCCGGTACGCCCTCTACAAGACGGACCCCGACCTGCGGGCCGCGCACGCCGCGCACCCCTTCGTCGTCACCTGGGACGACCACGAGACCGAGAACAACTACGCGGGCGACGTCCCCGAGAACGACGTCCCGCCGGAGGAGTTCCTGCTGCGCCGCGCCGCCGCCTACCGCGCGTACTTCGAGAACCAGCCGCTGCGCCGCCCGCAGCGCCCCGACGGCTCCGACATGCGGCTCTACCGCCGCCTGCACTGGGGCCGGCTCGCGCAGTTCGACATCCTCGACACCCGGCAGTACCGCTCCGACCACGCGTACGGCGACGGCTGGCAGACCCCGGGCCCGGAGTCCGAGGACCCCGCGCGCACCATGACCGGTGCCACCCAGGAGCGCTGGCTGCTGGACGGCTGGGCGAGATCCCGCGCGCGGTGGAACGTCGTACCGCAGCAGGTCACCTTCTCCCAGCGGCGCAACGCCACCGGCGACGCCTACAAGGTGTCCATGGACTCCTGGGACGGCTACCCGGCCTCCCGCGAGCGCGTCCTCGCGGGCGCCGAGGCCACCGGAGTGGAGAACCTGATGGTCCTCACCGGCGACGTGCACGTCCACTACGCCTTCGACATCCAGCGGGACTTCGACGACCGCTCGTCCTCGTCCTCGTCCCGCACGGTCGGCACCGAGCTCGTCACCACGTCGATCAGCAGCGGCCGCGACGGCTCCGACAAGCCGGCCAACTGGGACACGTACATGGCCGCCAACCCGCACCTGAGGTTCTACAACGGGCGACGCGGCTACGTGACCGTCGAGCTCGGCGAGGACGCCGCCCGCGCCGACTTCAAGACGCTCCCCGCGGTGACGACGCCCGGTGCCGCGATCAGCACCGCGGCGTCCTTCGTCACCGAGGCGGGGAACCCGGGGCTCCAGCCGGCCTGACCGGTGCCCCCGGTGTCACTCCTCGCCGGGATAGCGGACACCGATGCGCGACCGAATCGCGTCGAGTGTCCGCATCACGGCGAGGGTGCCGTCCAGCGGCACCAGCGGGGACTCGGTCTCGCCGGTCCGCACCGCGCGCATGACCTCCCGCGCCTCGTGCTTGAGGCTGTCGCGGGGGCCGGCGGCCGGGTCCGCCTTGAACGTCTCCGGGTCGCGGCCCTCGCGGTGCAGCACGAAGTGGTCCGGGAAGAAGAAGCCGTACGGCACGTCGATGCGGCCCCCGGAGCCCGTGATGTACGCGGACGTGGACGTACCGCCGACGATGGAGCAGTGCAGCTGGGCGAGGGCGCCGTTCTCCCAGGACAGCAGCGCGCCCGTCTGGAGGTCGACACCCTCGTCGGAGAGCGTCGCCGCCGCCGTCACGGACGCCGGCTCGCCGAGCAGCAGGTGCGCGAAGGACACCGGGTAGACACCCAGGTCGAGCAGCGCGCCACCGCCCTGCGCCGGGTCGCGCAGCCGGTGCGCGGGAGAGACGGGCGCGTTGAGCCCGAAGTCGGCCTGCAGGGTGCGGACCTCACCGATCGCACCGTCCCGCACCAGGTCGGCCAGCTGCCGGACCAGCGGGTTGCAGTACGTCCACATGGCCTCCATCAGGAAGCGGTCGTGCCGCCGGGCGAGGCCCACCAGTTCCCCGGCCTCGCGCGCGTTCAGCGTGAACGGCTTCTCCAGGAGGACGTTCCGGCCCGCCTCCAGGCACAGGCCGGCCGCCGCCCGGTGCGCCGAGTGCGGGGTGGCGACGTACACCACGTCCACGTCCTCGTCGGCGGCGAGGGAGGCCCAGTCGCCGTACGCGCGCGGTATCCCGAACCGTTCCGCGAAGGCCTTCGCCGAGTCCGGCTTACGCGAGGCGACGGCCACGACCTCCGCGTCCGGCAGGTCCACCAGGTCCGCCGTGAAGGTCGCGGCGATGCCTCCGGTCGCCAGGATCCCCCACCGCACGCGTTCGCCGACCGCTCCGACCGTCCCGCCGCCCATGCCCACCCCTTGTCAGGTCCTGAATGTCCGTGACGGATCACGCTGTTCGAACTGAGAGCATAGGTGGCGAACCGATCACAGAGGGAGGGGCACATGCCCGAGCGTGGCAGTACCACGCGGGACCAGGCAGGTCAGGGGAGTCACATACCGGGGGCGGCGGTCGCCCGACCCGTGGCGGGCGACGGCGGGCGCGACATCGGCTCCCTGCGCCGCACCGGACTCCTCGTCACCCTCGTCCTCGGCGGACTGACCGCCACGCCCCCGCTCGCGATGGACATGTACCTCCCGGCCCTGCCGGAGGTCACCGAGGCGCTGAGCGCGCCCGCCGCGACCGTGCAGCTCACCCTCACCGCCTGCCTCCTCGGCATGGCGCTCGGCCAGCTCGTCGTCGGGCCGATGAGCGACCGCTGGGGGCGCCGGCGGCCGCTGCTCGCCGGAATGGCCGTCTACGTCGTCGCCACCGCGCTCTGCGCCGTCGCGCCGACCGTCGAGACGCTCGTCGCCTTCCGGCTGCTCCAGGGACTCGCGGGAGCGGCCGGCATCGTGATCGCCCGGGCCGTCGTGCGCGACCTGTACGACGGCATGGAGATGGCCCGCTTCTTCTCCACCCTCATGCTCATCTCGGGCGTCGCGCCGATCGTCGCGCCCGTCTTCGGCGGCCAGGTGCTGCGGGTGACGGACTGGCGGGGCGTGTTCGTCGTCCTCGTCGTGCTGGGCATCGCGCTCACCGCGGTCGTCTGGGCGAAGCTCCCCGAGACGCTCCCGCCCGCGCAGCGGCACGCGGGCGGGGTGCGCGAGACCCTGCACGCGATGCGCGGACTCCTCGCCGACCGGGTCTTCACCGGGTACATGCTCGCGGGCGGCTTCACCTTCGCCACGCTGTTCGCGTACGTCTCGGCCTCCCCGTTCGTGGTGCAGGAGATCTACGGGGCCTCCCCGCAGACGTACAGCCTGCTGTTCGGGGTGAACTCGATCGGGCTGGTGATCGCCGGGCAGGTCAACGGCCGGGTCCTGGTCGGCCGGGTCAGCCTGGAGCGGGTCCTCACCGTCGGGCTCGGCGTCGTCACGGTGGCCGCGGTCGCGCTGCTTCTGATGACCACGGGCGTCTTCGGCGAGGCGGGCCTCCTCCCGGTCTCCGTCGCGCTGTTCGTGCTGATGTCGGCGATGGGCATCACCCTGCCCAACATGCAGACCCTCGCCCTGCTGCGGGTGCGGCACGCGGCCGGTTCCGCGTCGGCGCTGCTCGGCACCTCCTCCTTCCTCATCGGCGCGATCGCCTCGCCGCTGGTCGGCGTCGCGGGCGAGGACACGGCCGTTCCGATGGCCGTCGTCCAACTGGCCTCGGTACTGGTCGCCCTCGTCTGCTTCGTGGCACTGTGCCGTCCTCGGCACAACCGCGCGGTACTGGAGGGATCAAGGAGCTGAGCGCACCGAGACTGCGCGCCGGCACCCCGGAACGGGCCGGACTCGACCCCGGCCCGCTGCGCCGGCTCGTCACCGAGGTACGGGCCCGCATCGAAGGGGAGCACCCCTGGGCGGCGGGCGCCGTCGTCATCGCCGGGCGCGGCCCGGTCGTCGCCGTCGAGGAGGCGATGGGCTGGGCGGTGCGGTACGCGGCGTACGACGAGACGACGGGCCGGGGCGTCGAGCTGCCGCCGGACGAGCGCGTGCCGGTCACCGTCTCCACGCCCTTCGACCTGGCCTCGCTCACCAAGCTGTTCACGGCGGTCGCCGCGGTGCAGCAACTGGAGCGCGGCACGGTCGGGATCGACACACGCGTGGGGGCGTACCTGCCGGAGTTCCGGGCGGCCGCCGAGCACGGCATCACCGTACGGCAGCTCCTCACCCACACCTCCGGGCTGCGGGCCGGACTGCCGCTGTACGACTGCCCCTCGGACCTGGCCCGGCTCAGGATGCTGCGCGCCGAGGTGCCGGTGACGCGGCCGGGCACGGCGTACCGCTACTCCGACCTGAACACGCTGCTGCTCCAGCACATCCTCGAACGGGTCACCGGCCGTCCGCTGGACGTCCTCGTCCAGGACGGCGTCACCCGCCCGCTGGGGATGACGGCCACCGGCTTCGGGCCCCGCCCGGGCGCGGCGGCCACGGAGGACCAGCGGCGGCCGTGGGCGGGGGCGGACCGGGGGATGCTCCGCGGTGAGGTGCACGACGAGAACGCGTGGGCTCTGGGCGGAGTGGCCGGCCACGCGGGGATGTTCGGCACGGCCCGCGACCTCGCGGTGTTCTGCCGGACGTTGCTGGCCGGCGGCTCCTACGGCCCGGCCCGCATCCTCGGCCCCGACTTCGTCGAGCTGATGCTCACCCCGCCGGGCCTCGGGTTCATGGTCGACCGGCCGCCCTTCATGGGCGAGCTGGCACGGCACGGCGCGGTGGGCCACACCGGCTTCACGGGAACCTCGCTGGTCCTGGACCCGGCGACGGACACCTTCCTGGTACTGCTGGCGAACGCGGTGCACCCCCGGCGCCGGTCCGTCCCCGACCACGGACCGCGTGCGGCGGCGGCCACCTGGCTGGCGCGGGCGGTGCGCGGGAGCCGTGCCCGGACTCTGCGAGAATCGACGGGTGACAGCCCTCGTTCCCCCAGCTGAGAGCCCCGAGACAGCGGAGACGCTGCGTACCGCCCTGGCCGGGCTGCTCGACGGGCTGCCGCCGAGGACGGCCGCGCAGGCGGTCGAGCGGCTGATCGCCAACTACCGGGGGCGCACCCCGACGGACGCGCCCGTGCTGCGGGACCGCTCCGACGTGATCGCCTACGCCGCGTACCGCATGCCGGCGACGTTCGAGGCGGTCGTCACGGCGCTCGACGCCTTCGCGGACGCCGTGCCCGGCTGGGTGCCCGGCAGCCACGTGGACGTCGGGGGCGGCACCGGCGCGGCCACCTGGGCCGTCGCCGCGACCTGGGCGGGCGAGCGGCCGGTGACCGTCCTCGACTGGGCCGAGCCCGCGCTCGCGCTCGGCCGGGAGATCGCCGCCGCGCACCCATACCTGAAGGGCGCCGAGTGGAAGCGGGCCCGGATCGGGGCGGCGCTCGACCTCGGCGGCACGGGCGCGGACACCCTCGTGACCGTCTCCTACGTCCTCAACGAGCTGACCGAGGCCGACCGCGCCTCGGTCGTGGACGCCGCCGCGGCCGCGGGCCAGGCAGTCCTGATCGTGGAGCCGGGCACCCCCGACGGCTACGCCCGCGTGATCGAGGCCCGCGACCGGCTCGTCGGCGCCGGCTTCCACGTCGCGGCCCCCTGCCCGCACAGCGCGGCCTGCCCCATAGCGCCCGGCGAGGACTGGTGCCACTTCTCCGCGCGGGTGAGCCGCTCCTCCCTGCACCGGCAGGTCAAGGGCGGCTCCCTCGCGTACGAGGACGAGAAGTTCGCCTACGTCGCCGCCACCCGCTTCCCGCCCGCCCCGGCCCCGTCGCGCATCGTGCGCAGGCCCCAGATCCGCAAGGGCCAGGTGCTCCTGGACCTGTGCGAGACCGAGCCCTCGCTCCACCGCACCACGGTCACCAAGCGCCACGGGCCGCTCTACCGGGCGGCGCGGGACGCGGACTGGGGGGACGCTTGGCCGCCGGCGGACGGGGAGTGACCCCGCGACAGCCGTGACGGCCGCGACGGCCGTCGCTCGGGCTCAATGATGCCCGTCCGTCCCCTCCTTCCCTCTCTTCCCTCTCTTCTCTTTCCTCTCTCTTCCCTCTCAACGTCAGACGAGACGCACCGTATTGTCAACCTGTTAAATTGAGGAACATGGTGCAGAAGCCCGCCCCCGACTCCACCCGGCGCAGCGAGAAGTCCCGCCGGGCCATCTACGACGCCGCCCTCGCCCTCGTCGGGGAGGTCGGCTACCCGAAGACGACCATCGAGGGCATCGCCGCCCGTGCCGGGGTCGGCAAGCAGACGATCTACCGGTGGTGGTCATCCAAGGCCGACGTGCTGCTGGAGGCCTTCCTCGACCTGGGTGAGCAGGCCGCCGAGGCGGCCGAGGCCGCGGCCCCGCCCGGCCGGGAGGGGTACGAGAACGGCGGGGTCCCGGACACCGGGGACCTCGCGGCCGACCTCAAGTACGTCCTGCGGGCCACCGTCGACGAGCTGCTGGACCCGAAGTTCGAGGTGCCCTACCGGGCGCTGGCCGCCGAGGGCGTGGTCAACGAGAAGATCAGCGGCGAGTTCGTCGCCCGGCTGCTCGAACCCGGCCTCCAGCTGTACATGCGGCGGCTGCGCTCGGCGCAGGAGGCCGGCGACGTGCGGCCCGACATCGACCCGCGCATCGGCCTCGAGCTCTTCGTCGCCCCGCTCGCCCAGCGCTGGCTCCAGCGCAGCGGCCCGCTCTCGCACGCGTACACGGACACCCTCGTCGACTACGCGCTGCACGGACTGGCGCCCCGCTGACTGCCGGCTGCTGCCGGCCGGTGACCGGGCGCCATCTTGTGCGACCGTTCCGTGCCTCGGTGCGACCGGCGTGCGACGGGTGTGACCAAGGAGACCGTGGATACCCGCGACGAGGCGGCAAATGCCGCCAAAGTGCGCGATAGCTTCCGACCGTTGCCGGGGGAGTGGCCGGAATGCGGTGCCGCCCCATCCGACCCGGACGCGGTCTCCGGCCACCCGGAGCGCAGGATGGTGGGAGCATGAGGCATGCTGTCCGCACCACACCGAGGCGAGGGGACAGATGAGCGCTGAGTTCGGCCGCCGCTCCGGCGGGCAGGGCAGGATCTCCCAGTGGCTCCGCGGTCGCCGTCCCAAAGAGGACAGTGGCGACGGCGGGCGTGAGGACCTGCTGCTCGCCACCGCCGCCGCGGGACTGCCGCTCGCGCCGGCCGCGCACCCCGCCGGCTACCGCTGTTCCTGTGACCGCGTCGGCTGTCCCACCCCCGCGCGCCACCCCGTCTCCTTCGCCTGGCAGACGCAGTCCACGACCGACGGCGCCCAGATCGAGCGGTGGGCCCGCCACCAGCCCCAGGCCAACTTCATCACCGCGACGGGCATGGTGCACGACGTCCTCGACGTCCCCCTGGAGGCGGGGCGCGAGGCGCTGGAGCGGCTGCTCGCCGCCGGCATCGAGGTCGGCCCGGTCGCCGAGTCCGACGACGGCCGCATGCTGTTCTTCACCCTCACCCGCGGCACCCCCGAGGACGAGGACGAGTGGTGGCCCTGCGAGCTGGACTGCCACCCCGAGACGATGGACGAGCGCCCGGGGCTCCGCTGGCACTGCCGCGGTTCGTACGTCCTGGTCCCCCCGGCCCGGCTCCCCGGTGACCTCTCCGTCCGCTGGGTGCGCGGGCCCGAGCATCCGCTGCCGGACCCGCTGAGTCTGCTGGAGATCCTCACCGACGCGAGCTCCCGGTACGCGGGCGAGGACGCGGACCACGCCTCGGCGGCCTGGCCGCTGCGCGGCTGACCCCGCCCCTCGCCCCGCCCCGCCGCCGGGTCACTCGCCCTTCGCGCCGGTGAGCCCGTCCACCCGGCTGAGGAACCGCACCTGCTGGTCCGACGCCGTGCGCGGCGGGTCGAGCACCGCCTGGTTGGAGACGTGCTCCAGGGTCAGCGCGGACTTCACGTCGCCGGACATGAGCGCCCGTACGTTCACGTCCGTGACGGGGATGTCGACGCCCGGTGCGGCGGTCTGCTTCTCGAAGTGACGCGTGGCGAAGAACACCAGCGCCCCGCCGTCGGCCGTCCGCAACCCCACGGGGGCGTACGCGCCCTTGGTCAGCGGCTCGTCGATGTACTGCCGGGCGAGCCCCGGCCGCTTCTCGTTCTTCTTCCGCTCCGTCCGCCACTGGGAGGTGTGGCTCCCGGGTGCGAAGGCCTCGCCCGCGGAGCCCTCGCCGTCGCCGTCGCCGGTGGATCCCAGGTACGTCGCGTACGCCTCCCCGAGCTCCTCCGGGGCGATCGCCAGCGCCTCGTCGTCGGCCGGGACCGGCTGCGCGTTGCCGTCCTCGTCCGTCTCGAACTCCGGTACGGCGTCGGCGTCCAGGATCGTCAGGTACGACACCGCCCACAGGTCGTCGGCGCTCGCCCGGGTGAACACCAGCAGCCAACGGGAGTTCCGCGACCCCTTGTTGGCGGCGGTGTCGGCGACGAACCAGCGGGGCCAGCCCGCCTTCTCCGGGATGGTGAACTCGGCGTCCGACAGCCGCAGCGGTGTGTGGGAGGGGTTCCCGTCGGGGTTGTTCTCACCGCCCGCCTTCAGCTTCGCGCCGTCGATGTCGGCGAGCGCGCCGTCCACCCGGTCCGCGTCCAGGGACCGGTCGTACTCCTCGTCGGCCTCGTTGTAGGCGGTGGTGAAGTCCTTCAACGCACGGGCGGCCTCCGCCCGCGTCGCCGTCGGGACGATCTCCCGCTCCCCGTGCACGACCACGCAGCCGCTCGCCGTCACGGCCAGAACGGCCACCGACGCGGTCACCATGGCGAAACGGCCGTACCGGCCGAAGCGATCCCTGCGGTCCCTGCTCATCAGGTCTCTTCACCTTCCCCTTCCCGGAGGCGAACCCTACCGGGGGAAGGGGAGGCGCGAACGGCGGGACCGCGTACGGCGACCGAGCCCAAGGTCATCGCCCCGCGTCGCGGCGCGGGACGATGAGGGTCTCCCCGGTCCGGGGGTGCGGGAGGACCTCCACGGGCTGGCGGTACACGTCGGAGAGGAGCCCGTCCGTGAACACCCGCGCCGGCGGGCCCTCGGCCGCCACCCGGCCGCCGTGCAGGACCGCCACCCGGTGCGCGTACGCCGCCGCGAGCCCCAGGTCGTGCAGGACCACGACCACCGCGTCCCCGGCGCGCGCCCGCTCCCGGCACACCCGCAGCACCAGCTCCTGGTGGCGCAGGTCCAGCGCGGCGGTCGGCTCGTCGAGCAGCAGCAGGGGGGCCCGCTGGGCGAGCACCCGGGCCAGCGCGACCCGGGCCCGCTCGCCGCCGCTGAGCGCCGAGAAGGGCCGCGCCGCGAACGCGGTGACCTCGGTGGCGGCCATCGCCTCGGCGACGGCCCGGTCGTCCTCGTCGCCGGCGCCCGGCCGGTGCGCCCAGGGCGCCCGGCCCATCCGCACGACCTCCTCGACCGTGAACGGGAACGCCAGGGACGCCGACTGGGGCAGCACGGACCGGCGCAGGGCGAGGTCGGCCGCGGACCAGTCGGCCGCTGGGCGGCCGTGGACGCGCACGGTGCCCGCGGTGGGCGGCAGGTCCGCGGCCAGGGCGCTCAACAGGGTGGACTTCCCCGCCCCGTTGGGTCCGACGAGTGCGAGGACCTCGCCCGCGCGGGCGGCGACGTCGACCCCCTGGAGGACCTCGCGGGAACCGAGGCGTACGTGGACGCCCTCGGCCTCGGCGAGTACGTCGCCCGGGGCGGCGGCCGGGGGCGGGGCCGCCGTACGTCCACGGAGCAGCAGTGACTTCATGCCCAGCCTCCCTGCTTGCGGCGGGTCCTGCGCAGCAGCCAGAAGAAGAACGGGCTGCCGATGAGTGCGGTCAGCACGCCGAGCGGCAGTTCGGCCGGTTCGGCGAGGGTGCGGGCGGCGAGGTCGGCCGCCAGCAGGACGACGGCCCCGCCGAGCGCGCTGCCCGGGACGAGGAAGCGGTGCCCGGGCCCGGCCGCCATGCGCAGCAGGTGCGGGACGACGAGACCGACGAAGCCGATGATCCCGGAGACGCTCACCGCGGCGGCGGTGAGCAACGCGATGACGAGGATCAGGACGACGCGCAGCCGCTCCACGTCCACCCCGAGGTGCCGGGCCGGCCGCTCGCCGAGGGAGAGCAGGTCCAGCTTGCGCGCGTACAGCGGGGCGACGGCGAGCCCGATCGCCGCGCACGGCAGGACGGCCAGCACCTTCGGCCAGGTGGACTGGGCGAGCGAGCCGAGCTGCCAGAAGGTGATCTGGTTCACCGCTGCCGTGTCCGCGAAGAAGATGAACAGACCGATCAGGGCGCCCGCGAAGGCGTTCACCGCGATGCCCGTGAGGATGAGGGTGACCACCTCCGTACGGCCGCCGGACCGCGACATCACGTACACCAGCAGCACGGTGACGAGGCCGGCGAGGAAGGCGAGCGCGGAGACCGTCCAGTTGCCGAGGAAGGTCAGCCCGAGCGAGATGGAGGCGACCGCGCCGACCGCCGCGCCGGAGGAGACGCCGATGACGCCCGGCTCGGCCAGCGGGTTGGCGAACACACCCTGCATCAGCGCGCCCGCGCAGCCCAGCGCGGCGCCGACGAGCAGGGCCAGCACGATCCGCGGGAACCGTACGTTCCACAGCACCGACTCCGGGACCCGTTCCAGCGCCGCGCCGCCGAGGCCCGCCCGGTGCGCCACCGAGGACAGCACGTCCCCGGTGGGGATGGGGTACGCCCCGATCCCGGCGGCCACGGGCACGAGCACCAGCAGCGCGGCGACGAGCCCGAGGGTGAGCAGGTAGGGCGTGGTGCGCCGGGCCCCCGTCCTCGTGCGCTCCCCGGCGGCTGCGGTCTCCGTCGGCCCGCCCGGCTCGACGGGGTCGGCCGGCTTGTCCAGTACGGTCATTCGGCTTCCTGACAGGTGGTGTTGCGGTTGGTGTTGAATGCGCGGGTGACGAGCTACGACGTGCTACGGGTGTTCTGCGGTCCCCGCGGCGGATGCGGCAACGAACTGGGTGTGGTCCGCGAGGGCTCGGAGCTGCCGGACCCCGCCGACCGGCAGGAGTTCGCCGCGAAACTCGGGTTCAGCGGGACCGTGTTCGTCGACGACCCCGAGCGCGGTGTCATCGACCTCTACACCCCCACGTCACGGCTGCCCTTCGCGGGGCACCCCTGCGTGGGTACGGCCTGGCTGCTCGACGTCCCCGAACTGGTCACGCCCGCCGGGGTCGTCGGCGCCCGGCTGGACGGCGAGTTCACCTGGATCGAGGCCCGCCCGGAGTGGGCGCCGCCGCGCACCTTGCGCCAGTACGGATCGGCGGCCGAGGTGGACGCGCTGGAGGTGCCGCCGCCCGGAGACTGGATCTACGCGTGGGCGTGGGAGGACGAGGCGGCGGGCCGGGTCCGGGCGCGGGCTTTCCCGGGGCGCGGCGACCTCGTTGCCGAGGACGAGGCGACGGGCGCCGCGGCCCTGCTGCTCACCGCCCGGCTGGGCCGTGCCCTGAACATCGTCCAGGGCACGGGCTCGCAGATCCTGACCGCGCCGCAGCCCGGCGGCTGGGTGGAGGTAGGCGGCAGGGTGGTCCTGGAGCGCTGACCGTCCCTGCACCCAGGCACCCGGGCGCCCGGGCGCTCACGCGCTGAGCGGGAACTCCTCGCCCAGCGCCCGGAACACCGCGGTGTTCAGCGCGAACGCCTGCTTGCACTCCGCGACGATCCGCTGCTTCTCCAGGTCGTCGGCGGGCACCTGGTCGAGCAGCTCGCGGTAGGCCCGCTTGAACGCGGCCGGGTTGGCGATGTCCTCGAAGACGTAGAACCGGACGCCGTCGCCCTTCTTGGCGAAGCCCCACGCCCGCTCGGCCCGGTCGCGGATGATCTGGCCGCCGGAGAGGTCGCCGAGGTAGCGGGTGTAGTGGTGGGCGACGTACCCGCCCGGCCAGGTGCGCGCACACTCGGCGACCCGGTCCGCGTACGCCCGTGTCGCCGGCAGGGCCGTCAGCGTCGACCGCCAGCCCGGTCCCCGCAGGTGCTCCAGGTCGCGCTCCAGTGCGGCGAGGCGCAACAGCTCGGGCTGGATGAACGGGCCCGCGACCGGGTCGTCCGCCAGGTCCCGCGCGCCGCTCTCCAGGGCCGCGTACACGAACCAGAGCTGCTCGGTGTAGCGGGCGTACGCCTCGACGCCGAGTCTGCCGCCCAGCATGTCGCTCATGAAGGTGGTGCTCTCCGCCTCCGTGTGCTGTTCGTGGGACGCGGTGCGGATGAGGGTGGAGAACGCCGTGGTGAGCGTGGACGGGTTCATGGGGACCTCCGGGCCGGGAAGGAGCGACGAGAGCCGGTGCAGCCAGTCGCATCCTCTACGGTTAGGCTTACCTAAGTCAACGCCTTCCCGACGACCTGTCGGTAAAAGGAACCGTACCCGAGGGCGTCCGCCACCACACGGCGCGCACGAAAAAGGCCCGCTCCGCGCACAGAACGGGCCGGGGTGTGCCGAGGTCAGGGCAGCGTGAGGATCTCCGCCCCCGTGTCCGTCACGACCAGGGTGTGCTCGAACTGGGCGGTGCGCTTGCGGTCCTTGGTCACGACCGTCCAGCCGTCGTCCCACATGTCGTACTCGTGCGTGCCCAGCGTGAGCATCGGCTCGATGGTGAAGGTCATCCCGGGCTGCATCACGGTCGTGGCGTGCGGGCTGTCGTAGTGCGGGACGATCAGCCCGGAGTGGAACGACGAGTTGATGCCGTGCCCCGTGAAGTCGCGCACGACCCCGTACCCGAAGCGCTTGGCGTACGACTCGATGACGCGCCCGATGATGTTGATCTGCCGGCCCGGCCGCACCGCCTTGATCGCGCGGTTCAGGGACTCGCGGGTGCGCTCCACCAGCAGCCGGGACTCCTCGTCGACGTCGCCGACGAGGTAGGTGGCGTTGTTGTCGCCGTGGACGCCGCCGATGTACGCCGTCACGTCGAGGTTGATGATGTCGCCGTCGCGGAGCACCGTGGAGTCGGGGATGCCGTGGCAGATGACCTCGTTGACCGAGGTGCACAGCGACTTGGGGAAGTTCCGGTAGCCGAGCGTGGAGGGGTAGGCGCCGTGGTCGCACATGTACTCGTGGGCGATCCGGTCGAGCTCGTCCGTCGTCACCCCCGGGGCGATGCTCTTCGCCGCCTCGGCCATCGCCCGCGCGGCGATCCGGCCGGCGGTCCGCATCGCCTCGACCGTCTCCGGGGTCTGCACCTCCGACCCGGTGTACGGCGTGGGCGCGGGCCTGCCCACGTACTCGGGCCTGCGGATGTTGCCGGGAACGGTACGGGCGGGGGAGAGCTTCCCCGGTGCGAGCAGCGACTGGCCAGACATGCACGCGAGTCTAACCAGCGGGTAGGAGGGACGATGTCCGTGGCGTCATGGCGAGAGGAGCGGTGAGCATGGCCCTGTTCAAGAAGCGCACGGTCGGCAAGCCGGGCGAGTGGTACTACTGCCTGCAGCACCAGAAGGTCGAGGAGGGCCCGGAGTGCCCGGCCAAGGACCGCCTGGGCCCCTACGCGTCCAGGGAGGCGGCCGCCCGCGCGATCGAGACCGCCCGGGACCGCACCGAGGACTGGGAGAACGATCCGCGCTGGCGCGACGGCGACAAGCGGGACGCGCAGGACTGAGGGGCTGAGGCACGAGCGGCCGGGGCCGGGCACCGTGCGGCGGTTCCCGGCCCCGGGCGGTGCTACCAGTGGGACGGTGGCGGGCTCATCAGCTGGTCCGCCAGCCGGGACAGCCGGTCACGCAGCCGGCCGCCGCCCCGGGACGCGGGGCGGGAGGTCTCGCCCGCCGCCGCGCTCACCAGGTGCTGCGCCGTGTCCAGGTCCAGCCCCGCGTCCGCCGGCACCACCAGGGACTCGTGCGCCAGCGTGCCCAGGTCCCGGTCGCCGGTGCCGAGCGCGAGCACCGTCACGCCCGCCCGCCGGGCGTCGTGCACCCGCTCCAGCAGCGCCCCGCCCGGCGCGTCCGGGGCCACCACGAGCAGCGTCTCGCCCCGCCGGGCGGCCGTCACCCGGGCCGGCCCCACCGCGAGGTGCTTCGGGTCCGAGGGCCGCGCCCCGTGCCGCACCAGCGTCGGGGCGAGCTCCGGCAGGCCCGACCACGCGGCCTCGTCGACGAGGTGTGCGGCCAGGTGCCACGGTTCGTACGCCGCCGTCCCCACCAGCAGCAGACCGCCGCCGTACGAGGCGACGGAACCGCGCAGCGCCCCCGCGAACCGCCGGGTGGCCGCCGGCCACTCGGTCCCGGCGAGCACTTCACGCAGCAGGGCGACCCGTACGGCATCCATGCGGACGCATCCTGTCCCAACCGGCCGCCCCGGGCGCGCGGTTCGCCGCGGATTCGCCCGGCCGGGGCACGGACGGGGCGCGGCCGGGCGAATCCGCAGGGCCACCGCGCCACCACGGCCGCGCTCACCCGGACCGGACACCGGGCGCGCCGGCCCGCGCACGTAAGGTCGGCCCATGACCTCTACCGACAGCGCACAGAACTCCGCCGGAGCGCCCGCGAAGGCCCCGGCCAAGGACCCCTGGGACCTGCCCGACGTGTCCGGGCTCGTCGTCGGGGTGCTCGGCGGCACCGGACCGCAGGGCAAGGGCCTCGCGTACCGCCTCGCCAAGGCCGGCCAGCAGGTGATCATCGGCTCCCGGTCCGCCGAGCGGGCCGAGGAGGCCGCGCGGGAGCTCGGGCACGGCGTCGAGGGCGCCGACAACGCGGAGACCGCGCGCCGCAGCGACATCGTGATCGTGGCGGTGCCGTGGGAGGGGCACGGCAAGACCCTGGAGTCCCTGCGTACGGAACTGGCCGGCAAGCTCGTCGTCGACTGCGTCAACCCGCTCGGCTTCGACAAGAAGGGCGCCTACGCGCTGAAGCCGGAGGAGGGCAGCGCCGCCGAGCAGGCCGCCGCGCTGCTGCCGGACTCACGGGTCACGGCCGCCTTCCACCACCTCTCCGCCGTCCTCCTCCAGGATCCGGAGATCGACGAGATCGACACCGACGTGATGGTCCTCGGCGAGGGTCGCGCCGACGTGGAGACCGTGCAGGCGCTGGCGAACCGCATCCCCGGCATGCGCGGCATCTTCGCGGGCCGGCTGCGAGGCGCCCACCAGGTCGAGTCCCTGGTCGCCAACCTGATCTCGGTGAACCGGCGGTACAAGGCCCACGCGGGGCTGCGGCTCACCGACCTGTAGACACCTCGTGCGAGGCGAACCGGGGCATGGGGGACACTGGACGCCGTACCACCGTGTCCGACCGTCCCGTGGGGACGATGCCGATAGGAGCCGACCCCCATGCCCCGCCTCGCCCTGTACGCCCTGGTCGTCTGCCTGCTCTCCGTGGCCGCCGCCGTGGTCTCCTTCGTCGAGGGCGCCTGGCCCGTCGGCGTCGTGTGGGTGCTGCTCGCGGGCCTGTCGTCCAACATGACCTGGTTCTACGTGCGCCGGTCCAGGGCGCAGCAGGCCGGCGCCGGCGCCGAGGGCTGAGCGCCCCGGACGGCACGGCTCGGCGGGCCCGCTAGGCGGGCGTGCAGATGTCGTTGCCCTCCTGCCAGAAGCGGTACAGGTCCAGGCCGCAGTAGGTCTCCACCTCGCTGACGCCGAGGACGCGCAGGATGGCGTCGACCGCGTCGAAGAACGCGCCGTTCACCGCCGGGATCCACAGCACCGCGAACACCAGCAGCAGGCCGAACGGGGCCAGCGGCTCCACCTGGCGGCGCGCGTTGTACGACAGCCAGGGTTCGATCACCCCGTAGCCGTCCAGGCCCGGCACCGGCAGGAAGTTCAGGATCGCCGCCGTGACCTGGAGCAGCGCCAGGAACGCCAGCGCGAACCGGAAGCCGAGCGGCACCCCGTCCAGCGCCCCCAGCCAGAAGGGCGCCGTGCAGACGACGGCGAACAGGACGTTGGTCAGCGGGCCCGCCGCCGAGACCAGGCTGTGCTTCCACCGGCCCCGGATCCGGCCGCGCTCGATGAAGACCGCCCCGCCCGGCAGGCCGATCCCGCCCATGATCACGAACAGTACGGGGAGCACGATGCTCAGCAGCGCGTGCGTGTACTTCAGCGGGTTGAGCGTCAGATAGCCCTTCGCGCCGATCGAGATGTCCCCGCTGTGCAGCGCCGTGCGCGCGTGCGCGTACTCGTGCAGACAGAGGGAGACGATCCACGCGGACGTCACGAAGAGGAAGACGGCGACCCCGGGCCGCTCGGCGAAGCCGGTCCAGGTGGCCCACCCCGTGACCGCCATCACGGCGACGATGCCGAGGAAGACCGGGCTGATCCGCCGGTCGCTCCGGCGGGACATGGCGGTGCTCATGGGACGGACTCCTGGGATGGGCTGCGGGTGTGCGGTGTGCGGGTCGACCGTACCGGTGGTGTGGGCGGAACGTCCCGCACCGGGTCGGGGGTTCCGCACCCCGGTACCGGGCTCCCGCCGGTCCCCGCGCGGGAAACCCGCAAGCGGTACCGGTGGGCCGCCGGTGACAATGGACCCGTGCGTTACCGCGTCCTCGGCACCACCCAGGCCCTCCGCCCCGACGGCACCCCCGTACCGGTCGGCGGGGCACGGCTGCGCGCCCTGCTCACCGTGCTCGCGCTGCGGCCGGGGCGCACCGTGCCCGTGGCCGTGCTGGTCGACGAGGTGTGGGACGGCGACCCGCCCGCCGACGCGCCCGGTGCGGTGCAGGCGCTCGTCGGGCGGCTGCGCCGGGCCCTCGGCGCGGACGCGGTCGTCTCGGCCGACGGCGGGC
>NZ_JAVRHI010000003.1:0-60783 GCF_034105845.1 Streptomyces sp. CRN 30
CGCGTGGACCTGCGGGACGACGTTCTCGCCGTCGACCTCGATCACCGCGTCGGCCGGGGCGCGCAGCGCGGTGTGCAGCACCGCGCGGTCCTCGGTCACGTTGATCCGCTCGCCCCGGAACATGGCGTCCCGCAGCCCGAACACGTCGGTCGCGGCGGCCAGGTCGCGCAGCAGGCGGAGGGTCTCGTCGGTGACGAGGTGCTTGGAGTAGTCGACGTACAGATCGCCCACGCGGAGGGTGTAGCCGGTGCCGCGCCCCGGGTCGGTGGCGAACAGCTCGCGCATGTGCGTCTCGCCCAGCTCCTCGCGGTGCTTGGCCAGCGCGGTCCATTCGGGCGTCTGGTTGAGCCTGGTACGGCCGTCAGCGTTCATACCGCCCAACCTAATGGAGCGGATGCGGACGCGGCCGGTGGGCCGGCCGGTCGCGAACGGCCCCGGCCGGGCACCTTGTGGGTACCCGGCCGGTTCCAACTCCTAGATCTCGCCCCGCAGTTTGGCGAGCGCCTCGGCGAGGATCGCCTCGCCGTCGGCGTCACTGCGGCGCTCGCGCACATACGCCAGATGCGTCTTGTAGGGCTCGGTGCGCGGAGGGTCCGGCGGGTTGTCCCGGTCCTGTCCGGCCGGGAAGCCGCAGCGCGGACAGTCCCAGGTGTCCGGCACCTGCGCGTCGCTGGCGAAGCTCGGCTGTGTCTCGTGCCCGTTGGAACACCAGAAGGAGATGCGCAGGCGCGGGGCGGACTCGCCGCGCTCGGCCTCGCCCATCGGCCCCGCTCCGACCCGGCTTCCCCGGATCGCGTTGCCACTTGCCACGGTCGTAACTCCCTGCGTGATGGTGCCGCAAAGCGAGTCGGCGTTTCGCTTCGCTGCGAGCGCCTCAGTCTACGTAAGGCCCAACGCGCGTCCAGTGATGGGAGTTACCCGCCCCCCAACAAGACGCAAGCCCCATGATAGGCCGCACACAGAGGCGCGTACCGAACATGGGGCGTTACGTGAAGAACTGCGAAGTGCGTGGCGCGGTCCGGTCCGTATCAGCTGCTCGTCATCAGCTGTCCGTCTCCGTCAGCTGTTCGTCTCCGTCAGCTGTTCGTCTTCATGAGAAGGGCGAGCACGATGATGCACGCGAACCACAGCACACCGATCACCACGGTGATCCGGTCGAGGTTGCGCTCGGCGACCGAGGAGCCGCCGACGGACGACTGCATGCCGCCACCGAACATGTCGGACAGACCGCCGCCCTTGCCCTTGTGCATCAGCACCAGCAGCATCAGCAGCAGGCTGAAGACGATCAGGGCGATCGAGAACCCCAAAACCACGGCTGGACCAACTTCCTCGGAAACGGATGAACGACGCGGGGCCCGGCCTGGTGCCGGACCCCGCCAGGGTACGACGGATCGCCGCTAGCGCCTACTCACTGCCCGGCGCCCGGCGTCCGCTCACTGGTCGCGAAAACGGACGATCTTGACGAACTCGTCCGCGTCCAGCGAGGCACCGCCGACCAGGGCGCCGTCGATGTCGGCCTGCGCCATGATCTCGGCGACGTTGCCCGACTTCACGGAGCCGCCGTACTGGATGCGGACCTTGTCGGCCAGCTCCTGGGAGTACAGCTCGGCGATCTTGCCACGGATGGCCGCGCAGACCTCCTGCGCGTCCTCGGCGCCGCAGACCTTGCCGGTGCCGATGGCCCACACGGGCTCGTAGGCGATCACGACGGTCTCGGCCTGCTCGGCCGGGAGGTCCTTCAGACCGCCCTCGACCTGGGCGAGGGTGTGGGAGACGTGGTTGCCCGCGTCGCGGACCTCCAGCTCCTCGCCGACGCACAGAATCGGGGTGAGGCCGTTCTTGTACGCGGCCTTGACCTTGGCGTTGACCAGCTCGTCGGTCTCGGCGTGGTACTGCCGGCGCTCCGAGTGGCCGACCGCCACGTAGGCGCACTTCAGCTTGGCCAGCATCGGGCCGGAGATCTCGCCGGTGTAGGCACCGCCGTCGTGGGCGGAGATGTCCTGGGCGCCGTACTTGATCTTCAGCTTGTCGCCGTCGACCAGGGTCTGCACCGAGCGCAGGTCGGTGAAGGGCGGCAGGACCGCGACCTCGACGGCGTCGTAGTCCTTGTCGGCCAGGGCGAAGGCGAGCTTCTGGACGTGGGCGATGGCCTCCAGGTGGTTGAGGTTCATCTTCCAGTTGCCCGCCATCAGCGGCGTGCGGGTACTGCTCATCGAGGGTCAGTCCTCCAGTGCGGCGAGACCGGGAAGCGTCTTGCCCTCAAGGTATTCGAGGGAGGCGCCGCCACCGGTCGAGATGTGGCCGAATGCCTTTTCGTCGAAGCCGAGCGTACGGACGGCCGCGGCGGAGTCGCCGCCGCCGACCACGGTGAAGCCCGGGGCGTCGACGAGCGCCTGGGCGACCGCTTTGGTGCCCTCGGCGTAGTCGGGGTGCTCGAAGACGCCCATGGGGCCGTTCCAGAAGACGGTTCCGGCGTCGGCGAGCTTCGAGGCGTACAGCTTGCGGGTCTCCGGACCGATGTCCAGGCCCTCCTGGTCGGCGGGGATCGCGTCCGCGGCGACGGTCGAGGGGTTGGCCGGGGCCTTGGTCTTGAGGTCCGGGAACTCTCCGGCCACCAGCACGTCGACGGGGAGCACCAGCTCCACGCCGTTCTTCTCGGCGCGCTCGATGTACTCCTTGACCGCCGGGATCTGGTCCTCCTGGAGGAGGGAGATGCCGACCTCGTGGCCCTGGGCCTTGAGGAAGGTGTAGGCCATGCCGCCGCCGATGAGGAGGCGGTCGGCCTTGCCGAGGAGCTGGTCGATGACGGCGAGTTTGTCGGAGACCTTGGCGCCGCCGAGCGCGACGACGTAGGGGCGCTTGACGTCGTCGGTGAGCTTCTTCAGGACGCCGACCTCGGTGGCGATGAGGTAGCCGGCGTAGTGCGGCAGCCGCTTCGGCAGGTCGAAGACGGAGGCGTGCTTGCGGTGCACCGCGCCGAAGCCGTCACCCACGTAGACGTCGGCGAGGCCGGCCAGCCTGTCGGCGAAGGCGGCGCGCTCGGCGTCGTCCTTGGAGGTCTCGCCGGCGTTGAAGCGCAGGTTCTCGATGACCGCGACCTGACCGTCCGCGAGGCCGCTCACGGTGGTCTCGGCGGCGGTGCCGACCGTGTCCTCGGCGAAGGCGACGTCGGTGCCGAGCAGCTCACCGAGGCGGGCGGCGGCGGGCGCCAGGGAGAAGGCCGGGTCCGGCGCGCCCTTGGGGCGGCCCAGGTGCGAGGCGACGACGACGCGCGCGCCCGCCTCGGCCAGGGCCTTGACGGTGGGCAGCACCGCGCGGATGCGGCCGTCGTCGGTGATGGTGGTGCCGTCCAGCGGGACGTTCAGGTCGGCGCGGACGAAGACGCGCTTGCCCGCGACGCCTTCGGAGAGCAGTTCGTCGATCGTCTTCATGCAGCAACTCCTGGGGCTGTTGATCGCTCGTGATCCTACGAGGGCCGGTCGTACCCGCGAGAGCCGGTCGTACCGGACGCGCCGCAGGGCTCGGACGGCGTGCGCGCCGTCCGAGCCCTGCTAGCGCACCGAGATGCCTGCTTCGGCGATCAGAGCTGGTTGCCGACGAAGACCGTGAGGTCGACGAGGCGGTTGGAGTAGCCCCACTCGTTGTCGTACCAGCCGAGGATCTTCACCGTGTTGCCCTCCTGGACCATGGTCAGGGAGGCGTCGAAGGTGCAGGACGACGGGTCGCTGACGATGTCCGAGGAGACGATCTCGTCCTCGGTGTAGGTCAGGTAGCCCTTGAGGTCGCCGTCGTCGGCGGCCTTCTTGAACGCGGCGTTGACCTCGTCCTTGGTGACCTCGCGCTGGAGAGTGACGACCAGGTCGGTGGCGGAGCCGGTCGGGACCGGGACGCGCATGGCGATGCCGTCCAGCTTGCCCTTGAGCTGCGGGAGGACCAGCGCGGTGGCCTTGGCGGCACCGGTGGTGGTCGGGATGATGTTCTCGGCGGCGGCACGGGCGCGGCGCAGGTCCTTGTGCGGGAAGTCAAGGATGCGCTGGTCGTTCGTGTACGCGTGCACCGTCGTCATCAGACCCTTGACGATGCCGAAGTTCTCGTCGAGGACCTTGGCCATCGGCGCCACACAGTTGGTGGTGCAGGAGGCGTTGGAGATGACGTGGTGGTTCGCCGGGTCGTACTTGTCCTGGTTGACGCCCATCACGATGGTGATGTCCTCGTCCTTGGCCGGAGCCGAGATGAGGACCTTCTTGGCGCCGCCGGCGATGTGCTTCTCGGCGTCGGCCTTCTTGGTGAAGATGCCGGTGGACTCGACGACGACGTCGACGCCCAGCTCGCCCCACGGGATGTCGGCGGGGTTGCGCTCGGAGAGCACCTTGATGGTGTGGCCGTCGACGGTGATGGTGTCGGCGGTGTGCGACACCTCGGCCTTGAGGCGGCCGAGGATGGTGTCGTACTTGAGCAGGTGCGCGGTGGTCGCGGTGTCACCCAGGTCGTTGACAGCCACGATCTCGATGTCAGCACCCTGCTCCAGCAGCGCGCGGAAGTAGTTACGACCGATGCGGCCAAAGCCGTTGATGCCTACGCGGATCGTCACGAACCGATCTCCTCGTTGGTACGTCGGCGGCTCGACGCCGACGAGCTGTATGGGATGTCCCCGACCGCCTCCGACCCTACCTCTCCGACGCCTCCGGGGTGACATCGAGAGGGCCGTACACGGGACGGCGTCCCGTACCCACCGGTAGGGGTACGGGACGCCATCTGAGCGGGGGACCGATCACCTGATTTCGTTACAGAGCCACGGCCCGCGTCTCAACCTGCTTTGTTCTGGTTCGTCACCCCTCCGGGGCGTCTTCCGTGTCACCCCTCCAGGGCGCTCAGTGCCTTGCCGAGGAGTTCCGCGCGGTCGGCCGCCTCGGTCAGGTGCTCCAGTCCGAAGCCCAGCAGCACGGTGTCGTCGGTGGTGACGGCGCCGTAGGTCTGGAAGAGCGTGCCGGTGCGCGTCCAGTCCCGCAGGACGGCCGGGCTGCCCGGGGGCGGTCCGGGGACCGACCAGGCGCCCAGCGACGTCTCGAAGCCCTCGGTCTCGGTCGCCGTGCCGCCGACGACGAGGGAGGCCTCGTCGGCCAGGACGCCGCGGCCGCCGGAGCCCGGGTCGGTGACGTAGCTGATGGACACCTCGACGTTCTTCCCGGCGTAGGCACTCAGGTCGAAGGAGACCTGCCGCCAGCCGCCGGAGGAGCCGGTGAGGCTGTTCCACGCCCCGGAGGTGCCGGTCGCGGCGCAGCCGTCGTCGGTGAGGGTGAGGTAGTGCTCCAGCCAGGGGTGCTCGGCGATGTAGTAGCCGGCGCCGCACTCCGCCGGTACCGCGGTGCCGCTGGCGCCGCCGGCCTCGGGGAGCGTGGTCCAGTCGTCGCCGCCCGCTGTGCGGGCCTCGACGATCACGTTGTCGTACCCCTCCTCGGTGTCCCACAGCAGCTGGGTGCGGAGTGCGGGCGCCTGCGCGGCGGTGGTGCCGGTGAGGTCGACGGTTCGGGTGAGGCGCTTCCAGCCGTCGTCGGTGTGGACGGCCGCGACCATCCACTCGCCCGCGTACGGCCCGTACGGGTTGACCGTCCCGGCGAACTGTCCCGCGCCCTCGCTCGCGAACTGCGGGTACGTCTCGACCGGCAGCTCGTCCGAGGTGACGCTGTAGGTGCCGGCCCGGTCCAGCGGGTTGCCGGGCGCGGCGCCGAGCGGGCCGCCGGTGCCGTCGAGGTCGCCGGAGCCGGTGAAGGCGGTGGCGCCGGAGGTGGCGGTGCGGGTGTAGGCACCCAGGTAGTACTGGCTGAAGTCGTTCGACAGGTTGCCGCCGCCGAGGTCGACGCTGCCGCCGGCCTGTTCGCCGGCCTCGACCAGCTTGCCGCCCTCGTTGAGGTGGGCGCGGAGCTGGAGCTGGGTGGCGTTGCCGGGGGTGGCGGCGCCGGTGTAGTGGACGACCGTGCCGAAGTGGGAGAGGACGCCGAGCGCGTCGGGCGCGCCCTGTGCGGCGACGTCCCAGACGACGGCCCGTTCGCCGTTGGCCTTGAGCGCGTCTACGTACGTCTGGGCCTGGGTGGCGGTCGCGCCCTCCTCGGCGACGACGAGGACGTCCGCCTTGGGCCGTTCGGCGATCGTGTAGGTGAAGTGCTCGCTGGAGACGGCCTCGCCCTGCTTGGTCTCGCCGGTGAACCAGACCTCGACGGTGTCGCCGGGCCCGCCGTCCTTCACCTTCGCCCGGTACTCGTCGAAGTAGAGGTTGTCCTCACCGCCGTAGGTCTCGCCGCCCTTCCAGGGCTTGAGCGCCATGTCGAGGGTGCGGCCGCCGTTGACGCGGTACTTCAGTTCCTTGTCGCGCACCGACTTGCGGGCGACGACCGCGACTTCCTGGTCGGCGCCGCGGGAGTACGACGTGGTGAACGTCTTCGGGGTGAAGTCCGCGGCCTCCAGACCGACCGAGGAGACGGGCCGGTCGGGCTTGGGGGCGCTCTCGGCGACGGAGAGCGCGAAGGGGACGTTCTTCTCGAACTCCTGCTGGATCAGCCTCTCGTCGTCGGGGAAGTTGAAGACCGACTGGCAGTCGCTCGCGTTCCACTCGTCGGCGGGGTCGATGTTCGACGCGGTCTGGCAGGTCGACATCTCGGGGGTGAACATCGCCATGCCGTTGACGTTCGCGGCGTGGCCGTCCGCCTCGCCGTTGGTGGTGTACAGCTCCGAGGAGACCTGCGGGCGGTAGCCGGGGATCGCGGAGTTGTCCGGCGTCCCGGCGAGCGCCCGGTAGAGGACGTCGTCGGGGGTGTCGGTGGCCACCTGCCAGCCGACGCCGTAGAGCAGCAGTTCGGCGGCGGAGTGGTAGTTGATGCCGTACGTGAAGCCGATCCGCTTCTCGAAGGCGTCAAGGGCCTGGGTCTCGGGCTCGGAGCCGGGGCTCGCGCCGCGGTAGGTCTGGCTGGTGGGGTTGGGGGACGAACCCTCGTCGTCGTAGCCCCACTTGTAGGAGAAGTTGCGGTTGAGGTCGACGCCGTCGCCGGTGGAGATGGCGCCGTCGCCGTTGACGTCGCGGAGGTTCTTGCGCCACAGGCGGTTGTCGGCGGACTCGAAGGTGTAGTCGTAGCCGTCGGGGTTGGCCGACAGCAGGAACCACAGCTCGGTGGAGTCGACGATCTTCTTGACGCGCTGGTCGGTCTTGTAGCTGTCCAGGTAGTGGTGCATCAGCCGCCGGGTCATCTCCGGGGTGATCCATTCACGGGCGTGCTGGTTGGACGCGTACAGCACCGACGGCTTGGACCCGTCCTTCGACGTCTTCGCGCCCTTGGTGAGCTTCAGCGCGAGGATGTCCTGGCCCTTGACGGTCTTGCCGATGGAGACGACCTTCGTGAGGCCGGGGTTCTCCTGGGCGGTCCGCAGGATCTCCTCCTGCAGCCCGCCGCTGCCGCTGTACGGGCGGAACACCCCGTCGGCGGCGGCCTCGACGCGCTTCTCGGCACGGTCGGAGAGGGTGTGCTCGGTGAGGTCGACGCCCTGGTCCTCCAGGTCTTCGGCCTGTCGTTCGGTGAGGTACACCTCGACGGAGCCGGTGCCCTTGTCGGGGATCTGCTCGCCGAGTTCGTGACCGTCCTGGCCGGCCGCCAGCAGCAGGGGGACCTGCTGCTGGGTGATCTCGGCGCGGAAGACCTTCACTTCCTGCGGGTCCGGGGCAGTGGCGCCGGGTTGCGCCTGGGCGATGGGTGCGAAGCTGGCTCCGCCGATCAGGAGCGTGCCGACAGCGAGGATCGATCTCGCTCTGTGTCGTCCGGTTCCTCCGGGTCTTCCGGGTCCTTCGGATCGTCCGGATCGTCCGTGTCTCATGAACCCCCCTAGCGGTGGTCCGCCACAGCGGCGAACAGGTTGCCAGGCTCATGACAGACCATGATCGAGTCAAGAGCGGCATCACGACACGTATCGCCCCTCCTGTACGGAGGGGGGTTGTGTGTGGCGGGTGGGGTGGGGTGGGGGGGGCGGATGGAGGGTGTCGGGTGGGGGGTGTCGGGTGGGGGCTTGGGTGGAGGTTGTCCGTGGCTGAGCGCGCCGTTCCCCGCGCCCCTTTCGGGGCGGTCACCGTGCCGCCGGTGAGGGGCGCGGGGAACTGCGCGACCGGCCACGACGAACCCGCAGCCGAGGAGATCACCCCACGGAGAAGGTCAACCCATTAGAAGGTCACCCCACGAAAAGGTCACCCCACGAAATGGTCGGCCAGATCCTGGTCATGCTCGTGGTCGTGCTCGTCCGACAGATTCGCCTCCGTGCCCGGAATACCGAGATCCGACGCCCGCTTGTCGGCCATGGCCAGCAACCGCCGGATACGGCCGGCCACCGCGTCCTTGGTCAGCGGCGGATCGGCCAGAGCGCCCAGCTCCTCCAGCGAGGCCTGCTTGTGCTCCATCCGCAGCCGCCCGGCGGCGGCGAGGTGCTCGGGAACGTCGTCGGCGAGGATCTCCAGCGCACGCTGGACCCGCGCCCCGGCGGCGACCGCGGCCCGCGCGGAGCGCCGCAGGTTCGCGTCGTCGAAGTTGGCCAGCCGGTTGGCCGTGGCACGGACCTCCCGCCGCATCCGCCGCTCCTCCCACGCCAGCACCGAGTCGTGCGCGCCGAGCCGCGTCAGCAGCGCCCCGATCGCGTCGCCGTCGCGGACCACGACCCGGTCCACGCCGCGCACCTCGCGGGCCTTGGCGGCGATCGACAGCCGGCGGGCGGCGCCGACGAGGGCGAGCGCGGCCTCCGGGCCGGGGCAGGTCACCTCCAGGGAGGACGAACGGCCGGGCTCGGTCAGTGAACCGTGCGCCAGGAACGCCCCGCGCCAGGCGGCCTCCGCGTCGCAGGTGGCCCCCGAGACCACCTGCGGGGGGAGCCCCCGGATCGGACGGCCGCGGCCGTCGACCAGACCCGTCTGACGGGCCAGCTGGTCACCGCCCGCGACCACCCGCACGACGTACCGAGAGCCCCGGCGCAGCCCGCCCGGAGCCATCACGATCAGTTCCGAACTGTGGCCGAAGATCTCCAGAATGTCCCGCTTGAGCCGTCGCGCCGCCATCGCGGTGTCCAGCTCCGCCTCGATCACAATGCGCCCGCTCACCAGGTGGAGGCCGCCGGCGAACCGCAGGACGGCGGAGACCTCCGCCTTCCTGCAGCAGGTACGGGTGACGGGAAGATGGGAGATCTCATTCTTCACCGCTGCCGTCATCGCCATGGGCCGATCCTTCCATGCATCCGAAAAATACGGTCGTACGCGGCGGCCAGCAGCTCCGGGTCGTGCCTCGGGGTCCCGTCGGTCCGGGCGACCGGAGCCAGTTCGACCGCGGCGCCGAACCGTTTCGCGGCTTCGGTGAGCGAGTCACGGTCGGGCACGGCGGCCTCGTCGGCCAGCACCACGTCCAGGGCGAGTTTAGGGGCGTGTCGTCCCAAAACCTCCAAATGACGCTGCGGGGAGAAGCCCTCTGTTTCTCCGGGCTGCGGAGCGAGGTTCAGCGAGAGCACCCGGCGGGCCTTCGTCTGCGTGAGCGCGTCCAGCAGATCCGGCACGAGCAGGTGCGGGATGACCGACGAGAACCAGGAGCCGGGGCCGAGCACCACCCAGTCGGCGTCGAGCACCGCCTCGACCGCCTCGGGAACGGCCGGCGGGTCGGCCGGCACCAGGTGCACCGACTGCACCTCGCCGGGCGTCAGCGCCACCGTCGCCTGTCCGCGGACGGTGTCCACGTCCTCGGGCCGGTCCGGGTCGTGCCCCCTGACCAGGGCCTGGAGCTCCAGCGGCACCGCGGACATCGGCAGCACCCGCCCGTGCGCGCCGAGCAGCTTGCCGACCAGGTCGAGGGCCTGGACGTGATCACCGAGCTGCTCCCACAGGGCGACGATCAGCAGATTGCCGACCGCGTGTTCGTGCAGCTCACCCTTGGACTGGAAACGGTGCTGGATGACGCGGGCCCAGGTCTGCCCCCAGTCGTCGTCGCCGCAGAGCGCGGCCAGTGCCTTGCGCAGGTCGCCGGGCGGCAGCACGCCCAGCTCGTCACGGAGCCTGCCGCTGGACCCGCCGTCGTCGGCCACCGTCACGACGGCTGTGAGGGCACCGGTGATCCGGCGCAGCGCGGCGAGCGACGCGGAGAGGCCCATGCCCCCGCCGAGCGCGACGACCCTGGGCTGGGCGCCTCGACGGCGCGGCTTGCCGCCGCGGGCCTCGACCGGACGACCGGCACGGCCCTCTACGGGGCGGCTGCCGCGTCCCTCGGGCACCGCCCGGCCGAGTCTGCCGAGCCGGCTCAGCCGCGGAGTACGTCCTGTCATTCCCGTCCCATGTCCCTGTGCACGACCACCGTCTCCACACCCTCGGCGGCGAGCCGGGCGGCGAGCTTCTCCGACATGGCGACGGAGCGGTGCTTGCCGCCGGTGCAGCCGACGGCGATGGTCACATAGCGCTTGCCCTCACGACGGTAGCCCGCGGCGACGAGCTGGAGCAGCTCGGCGTAGCGGTCGAGGAACTCCTTGGCCCCCGGCTGGTTCAGTACGTACGCCGACACCTCCTCGTTGAGGCCGGTGAACGGACGCAGCTCCGGGACCCAGTGCGGGTTGGGCAGGAACCGCATGTCCGCCACCAGGTCGGCGTCGACCGGCAGCCCGTACTTGAAGCCGAACGACATGACGGTGGCGCGCAGTTCCGGCTCCTCGTCGCCGGCGAACTGGGCGTCCATCTTGGCGCGCAGCTCGTGCACGTTGAGGCTGGAGGTGTCGATCACCAGGTCGGCGTCGCCGCGCAGTTCGCGCAGCAGTTCGCGCTCGGCGGCGATGCCGTCGACGATGCGTCCGTCGCCCTGGAGGGGGTGCGGGCGGCGCACCGACTCGAAGCGCCGCACCAGGGCCTCGTCCGAGGACTCCAGGAAGACGATGCGCCGGGTGACGCCGCGGGCGTCGAGGTCGGCCAGCGACTCGCGCAGGTTGTCGAAGAAGCGGCGTCCGCGGACGTCGACCACGACCGCGATCCGGGCGACGTTGCCCTGCGAGCGGGCGCCCAGCTCGACCATGGTGGGGATCAGCGCGGGCGGGAGGTTGTCCACGACGAACCAGCCGAGGTCCTCCAGACACTTGGCCGCCGTCGACCGCCCCGCTCCGGACATACCGGAGATGATCACCAGCTCGGGGATGGCCGCTTCGGGGACCCCGGTCGGCTCGCTGCCCGTACTCACCTGTGCTCCGTCTTCCTGGCGTGTGTCCCGCCGGTCATCCTCGCCGGTGTTCTTGTGCGCGAGCTGGCTCTGCGCTGGGTGTTCTTCCTGGCTCGGGTCCTGCTCGGTCATGTCTCCTGCCCCCGTCGTTCGTTCGGGGAACCCGCGGACACGGGCTCCCCCGGGACGTCCGCCCTCGCCTCGGCCGCCCCGGCCGCCTCGGCCGCCCCGGACGTCTGAGCTGTCTCCGCCGCCCCGGACGTTTCTGTCGTTCCGGCCGTCTCTGTCGTCCCGGCTGTGTCCGGGGGCTCGGCTGTGTCCGGGGTCCCGGCTGTCTCTGCCGTCCCGGCTGTGTCCGGGGTCTCGGCTGTGTCCGGGATCTCGGCCGTCTTCGCCGTCCCGGCTGTCTCTGTCGTCCCGGCCGTCCCCGGAGCCTCGGCTGTCTCAGGGGTCCCGGCCGTCTCCGGGGTCTCGGGCGCCACGTCCTCGTCATCCATGATCTCTCCGGTCGCCGTGTTCACGGCCGGTGCGCCCGGGGCCGCGCCGGCGAGTACCGCGGCGACGGTCTCGGCCGTCTTGCGGCCTATGCCGGGCACCTCGCAGATCTGTTCGATGGTGGCGGACCGCAGCTTCTTCACGGAACCGAAGTGTTTGACCAGGGCCTGCTTGCGGGTCTCGCCGAGACCGGGCACGTCGTCCAGGGGGCCGGCACGGAAGCGCTTGGCACGCTTGGCGCGCTGGTAGGTGATCGCGAAGCGGTGGGCCTCGTCGCGGACCCGCTGGAGCAGGTAGAGGCCCTCGCTGGTGCGCGGCAGCACGACCGGGTCGTCGTCGCCGGGCAGCCAGACCTCCTCCAGCCGCTTGGCCAGGCCGCACACGGCGATGTCGTCGATGCCCAACTCGTCGAGGGCCCGCTGGGCGGCCGCGACCTGGGGCTGCCCGCCGTCGACGACGACGAGCTGCGGCGGATAGGCGAAGCGCTTGGGACGGCCGTCGTCGTCCTTGAGTCCCGGCCCGGCGGCGTCCACCGGAGTGCCGTCGGCGAAGATCTCACCGCCGGGAGCGGGCGCGGTCCCGGACGGACCGCCGGGCACCGGTCCGCCGGCGACAGCCTGCCCGTCGCCGGATGCCTCCGCCCACTCCCCCGTCCTCTCCTTCTCGGAGAGGTAGCGCCGGAAGCGGCGGGTGATCACCTCATGCATGGAACGGACGTCGTCCTGTCCACGGAAACCCTTGATCTGGAAGCGGCGGTATTCGCTCTTACGGGCGAGTCCGTCCTCGAAGACGACCATGGAGGCCACGACGTCGTCGCCCTGGAGGTGGGAGATGTCGTAGCACTCGACGCGCAGCGGCGCGCTGTCCAGCCCGAGAGCGTCGGCGATCTCCTCCAGGGCCCGTGAGCGCGTGGTCAGGTCGGAGGCCCGCTTCGTCTTGTGCAGGACGAGTGCCTGCTGGGCGTTGCGCTGCACCGTCTCCATCAGGGCCCGCTTGTCGCCGCGCTGCGGGATGCGCAGGGAGACCCCGGAGCCGCGCCGGTCGGTCAGCCACTGCTGCACCGGGTCCAGCGGATCGGGCAGCGCCGGGACCAGCACCTCCTTGGGGACGGCGTCGCCGGTCTCCTCGCCGTACAGCTGCTGCAGGGCGTGCTCGACGAGGGCGCCGGTGGTGATCTCCTCGACCTTGTCCGTCACCCAGCCACGCTGGCCGCGCACGCGTCCGCCGCGTACGTGGAAGATCTGGACGGCCGCCTCCAGCTCGTCCTCGGCGACGGCGATCAGGTCGGCGTCGGTCGCGTCGGCGAGCACGACCGCGTTCTTCTCCATGGCCTTCTTCAGGGCGCCGATGTCGTCGCGCAGCCGGGCCGCCCGCTCGTACTCCATCTCGTCGGCCGCCTCGGCCATCTGCCGCTCCAGGCGCCGCAGATAGGTGCCCGTGCGGCCGGCCATGAAGTCGCAGAACTCGTCAGCCAGGTCCCAGTGGTCGTCGGGGGTGATCCGGCCGACGCAGGGCGCGGAGCACTTGCCGATGTAGCCGAGGAGGCAGGGACGGCCGGTGCGGGCGGCGTTCTTGAAGACGCCCGCCGAACAGGTGCGGACCGGGAAGACGCGCAGCATGAGGTCGACCGTGTCGCGGATCGCCCACGCGTGCGCGTAGGGGCCGAAGTAGCGCACGCCCTTCTTCTTGTGGCCACGCATCACCTGCACGCGCGGGAACTCCTCGTTCATCGTCACGGCGAGGTAGGGGTAGCTCTTGTCGTCGCGGTACTTGACGTTGAACCGGGGGTCGTACTCCTTGATCCAGGAGTACTCCAGCTGGAGCGCCTCGACCTCCGTGGACACCACCGTCCACTCCACGGACGCGGCCGTGGTGACCATGGAGCGGGTGCGCGGGTGCAGGTTCGCCAGATCCTGGAAGTAGTTCGCCAGGCGCTGGCGCAGGCTTTTCGCCTTTCCGACGTAGATCACCCGGCGGTGCTCGTCTCGGAACCTGTACACCCCGGGAGAGTCCGGGATCTGTCCCGGACTGGGGCGGTAGCTGGAGGGGTCGGCCATGACTCACACCCTACTGGCGGGGACCGACAGACCGTCGGGCCTGTGGACAACGGTCGCGGGGCCTGTGGACGACGCCGGCGTGCGCCACGAAACGGCGGCTGCCGGGCCACCGGCGGCGGGAGCCGGGCCACGGGCGGCGAGGGAGGGGCCACGGGCAGCGGGGACCAGGCCCACGGGCGGCGAGGGCCGGAGTTCGGCCGTCGTCCGGCCGAAGGTGTTGTCGGAGCTGGGCCGAGACGCTTCAATGCGGGGGAACTCCGGACCCCGCCGCGCGGCGCACGAATGCGCGGGGCCCGCGCCGCACCGGGGGCACCCCCTGGCCGATGCGTGCCGGAACGGCCCCGGCGGCCGTGGTGAACCGTCACAGAGAGGCTTCTGCATGCCGCACGCCACACAGCACGCGGACGTCGCCGCGGAGCTCGACTCCGTCCTGCGCGGTGGGCCCTTCCACGTCGCGCTGCGTGCCGCGATCGCCGCCCGCGGACTGCCGCTGCAACGGGTGCAGCACCACCTCTCGCGGCACGGCGTGCGGGTGGGCGTCACCAGCCTGAGCTACTGGCAGCAGGGCGCCCGGCGTCCGCAGCGCCCGGAGTCGCTGCGCGCGGTCCGGGCCCTGGAGGAGATACTCCAGCTGCCCGCGGAGTCGCTGCTGAGGCTCCTCGCCGGGGACGACGGACCGGCGTCGGCGCAGCGCGCGGCGGCCCGCGCGTACCACGCGTGTGCGGTGGCCTCCGGTGTGGTGGACCGGTTCCTGGCCGAGCTGGGCCATCCGCCGGGCGGCGGGCTGGACACCGTCGGGCACCACGAACGGGTCCGGATCGGCCCGCGCCGCGAGCTGTCGGGCCGCGAGGAGCACCTCATCGTGCGGGCCCGCCGCGACGGCGTCGACCGCTTCGTCGCCGTCCACCACGGCGACCCGGGGTGCGCTCCGGAACGTATGGCCGTGCACGCGCTGGAGAACTGCCGCACCGGCCGGGTCCGCCGGCACCACGACACGGGAGTGCTGGTGGCGGAGCTGCTGTTCGACGTGCGGCTGCGGGCCGGTGACACCTGCCTCTTCCGCTACGCCGTCGAGGACGGCACGGCGCAGGGGTCCGGCGAGTACGTACGGACGTTCGACTCGACGGGCGGGCAGTACGCGCTCCAGGTGCGGTTCGATCCGGCGGCGCTCCCCGCGCGGTGCCACCGTTTCACCCAGCCGTCGGCGACGGGCCCCCGCGGCGGACGCCGTGAACTGGCCCTCAGCGGTCGCCACCACTCCGTGCACCTGGTGGAGCCCCGGGTGCGGCCCGGAGTGGTGGGGATCGGATGGGAGTGGGGCTGAGCGCCCCCCTCGACGGGGCCGGCGTCGGCCGCGTATGCCGTTCGCCGTGTCGGCCGCGCACCCCGTACGCCCCGCCAGTCGCGCACCCCGTACGCCCCACCGGCCGGGTGCCCTGCCCGCTCCGGCTACGCCCCAGGGCCCGCCACGAGCCGCCCGCCGCTGGCCTTCACCCGCAGTTCCTCCAGCGGCACGGTGGCCGGGGCGTGCAGCACCTCGCCGGTCCGGGGATCGAACTCGCTGCCGTGGCACGGGCAGACCAGCCGGTCCTCCTCCAGCCGGTCGATGGCGCACCCCGCGTGCGTGCAGACCGTGCTGTACGCCTTCAGCGCGCCGTCCTCGTCCCGGCCGACCACCACGTTGTGGTCCCGGTACAGCTTGACGCTCCCCGGGGCCACCTCCTTCTCGGCGCCGAGGTCGACAGGCGCGGTCGGGGCCGCCGCGACGCCGCTCTCCCCGCCGGGCCCGCAGGCGGCCGCGCCGAGTCCGGTGACGGACACGGCGGCCGCCGAGTACAGGACGGTGCGACGGCTCGGGACGGGGCGGCCGGACATGGCTGTCTCCACTGTTCGGATGCGGGGTTCCGGTCCGGGTGAGGACCGGGCACGTCGACGATAGCGAGCGCGACGGCGCGCCCCGTGACCGGGTCCAAGCGTGCAGCGACCGCTGCCCTCAAGGGACGTAAGCGTTTACGTGCCCCGCCGGATGGGATACGGTCCGGCCAGCAGCCGCTGGGGAGGAAACACGCCATGACGACGATGGCCGACGTCGCGCGGAGCGCGGGCGTGTCCGTGGCGACCGTCTCGCACGTCCTCAACGACACCCGGCCGGTCCTGCCGCGCACCCGCCAGGCCGTCCTGAACGCCATCGAGGAACTGGGATACGCCCCCAACGCCCTCGCGCGGTCCCTGGTGACCGCGCGCACCCGCACGCTCGGGCTCGCCGTCTCGGCGATCAGCAACCCGTACTTCACCGAGATCCTCCAGGGCGTCGAGGCCGCCGCCGTCGAACAGGGGTACGGCCTGCTCATCTCCGACCCCCGCGACGACCCGGGCCACGAACGGCAGGTCGTCCAGCTCCTGCACGAACGCCGCGTGGACGGGGTGATCGTCGCCCCCTCCGCCGACCCGCACGCCCTCGTCGCCCATCTGCGGCGCCACCGCGTACCGACCGTGTTCCTGGACCGGACCGTCGACGTCCCGGCCGACGCCGCACCCCACTTCGACCAGGTCTGCGCCGACGGCACGGAACCGACGGCGGAGCTGGTCCGGCACCTCGCCGGGCTCGGCCACCGGCGGATCGGACTGGTGGCCGGCCGCCCCGGGTTCAGCACCACCCGGGAGCGGATCACCGGATACCGGAACGGCCTCCTGGCCGCCGGACTGCCGTACGACGAACGGCTCGTGGCGCACGGCGACTCCGAGTCGGCCGGCGCCGAACGGGCCACCGCGGACCTGCTCGCCCTCGCCGCTCCCCCGACCGCGCTGGTCACCGCCAACAACGCGATGACGATCGGCACGCTGCGCGCCCTGCGCGACCGCCGCCTGTCCGTGCCCGGCGACGTCGCGCTGTGCTGCTTCGACGACTTCGCCTGGGCTGACCTGTTCGAGCCGCGGCTCACCGCCGTCGCCCAGCCCGCCCGGGAACTCGGCGTCCGGTCCGTCCGGCTGCTCCTGGAGCGCCTGGCGGACCCGGAGCGGCCCGCGAGGACCGTACGGCTGCCGTGCACGCTCGCGCACCGCACCTCCTGCGGCTGCCCCGACCCGACCGAGGACGCCCCGCCCGGGGCAACGGAAAGGACCACCACGTGATCGTCGTCGCAGGCGAGGCACTGATCGACCTGGTACCGCAGGGCACCGGCGCACTGGCCGCCCTGACACCGGCGCTCGGCGGCGGCCCGTACAACACCGCCGTGGCCCTCGGCCGCCTCGGCTCCCCCACCGCCTTCTGCTCCCGGGTCTCCCGTGACGCGTTCGGCGAGGCGCTCCTGGACCGGCTGCGCGGGACGGGCGTGGACGTGTCCGCGGTGCAGCGCGGCCCGGAGCCGACGACTCTCGCCGTCGCCACGCTCGACGCCCACGGGTCGGCCGCCTACACCTTCTATGTGGAGGGCACGGCGGACCGCCTCTTCGCCGCGCCCGCCGCGCTGCCCCCGGACACCCGGGCCGTGTCCTTCGGAACCTGCTCGCTGGTGCTGGAGCCGGGGGCGAGCGCCTACGAGGAACTGATGCGGGACGCGGCGTCACGGGGCCTGTTCACGGCCCTGGACCCGAACATCCGGGCGGGCCTCATCCCCGACCCGGACGCCTACCGGGCACGGTTCAAGAGCTGGCTGCCCTCGGTGTCGCTGCTCAAGCTGTCCGAGGAGGACGCCCGGTGGCTGGGCGGCACGCCCCGGGAGTGGCTGGCGGCGGGTCCCGTGGCGGTCGTGGTCACCCGGGGCGGCGACGGACTGACCGTGTTCACACGCGACGGGGGCGAGTACGCGGTGCCGGGCGAACGGGTCGACGTCGTCGACACCATCGGCGCGGGCGACACCGTGAACGCGGCGCTGCTGCACGGGCTCGCGGCCCGCGACGCGCTCGCTCCGGAGGCGTCGGCCGCGCTGGGTCCGGACGACTGGACGGAACTGCTCCGGTTCGCGGCCCGCGCCGCGGCGGTCACCTGCTCGCGAGCGGGCGCGGAGCCGCCGTACGCGCGCGAGCTGGCGGACTGACGGCGGCCCGGCCCTGGTCACACGGCCGACGGGGCACGGGCCGCAACTCGGCCCGTGCCCCGTCGGCTCGGCTGTTCAGCTATTCAGCTGCTCGGCTGCCTGCGGATGTGCTCCGCGCTCAGGCCTTCTTCGTCGCCGCCTTCTTCGTCGCCGCCTTCTTCGTGGCTGACGCCTTCTTGGCGGCGGTCTTCGTCGCCTTGGCCGCCGTGGACTTGGCTGGGGCCGCCTTGGCGGTCCCGGCGGTCCTGGCCGTCGCGGTCTTCTTGGCCGCCGTACCCGCCGCGACCGTCTTGGCCGCCGCCTTGCGCGGCGTCCTGGCCTTGGCCTTGGCCGGAGTGTCGGCGTCGCTGATCCGGTCCGCGCCGAGGATGTCCCGCAGGAACTTGCCGGTGTGGCTGGTCGGCACGCTCGCGACCTGCTCCGGCGTGCCCTCGGCGACCACGATGCCGCCGCCCGCGCCGCCCTCGGGGCCCATGTCGACGACCCAGTCGGCGGTCTTGATCACGTCGAGGTTGTGCTCGATGACGATGACCGTGTTGCCCTTGTCGACCAGGCCGGACAGGACGGTCAGCAACTTGCTGATGTCCTCGAAGTGCAGACCGGTGGTCGGCTCGTCCAGTACGTAGACCGTGCGGCCGGTGGAGCGGCGCTGCAGCTCGCTGGCGAGCTTGACCCGCTGGGCCTCACCGCCGGAGAGCGTGGTCGCGGACTGGCCGAGCCGGACGTAGCCGAGGCCGACGTCCTTCAGGGTCCTCATGTGCCGGGCGATCGCGGGGACCGCCTCGAAGAAGTCGGTGGCCTCCTCGATCGGCATGTTCAGCACGTCGGCGATGGACTTGCCCTTGTAGTGGACCTCCAGGGTCTCCCGGTTGTACCGGGCACCGTGGCAGACCTCGCACGGGACGTAGACGTCGGGGAGGAAGTTCATCTCGATCTTGATCGTGCCGTCGCCCGCGCAGTTCTCGCAGCGGCCGCCCTTGACGTTGAAGGAGAAGCGGCCGGGCATGTAGCCCCGGACCTTCGCCTCGGTGGTCTCGGCGAACAGCTTGCGGATGTGGTCGAAGACACCGGTGTACGTGGCCGGGTTCGACCGCGGGGTGCGGCCGATGGGCGACTGGTCGACGTGGACGACCTTGTCGACGAGGTCGTCGCCGTCCACGCGCGTGTGGCGCCCGGGAACGTTCCGCGCACCGTTCAGCTCGCGGGCCAGGTGGGTGTACAGGATGTCGTTGACCAGGGTCGACTTGCCGGAGCCGGAGACACCGGTGACGGCCGTGAAGACGCCCAGCGGGAAGGAGACGTCGATGTCCCGCAGGTTGTTCTCGCGGGCACCGTGCACGGTGAGCTGCCGTGAGGTGTCGCGCGGACGCCTGGTGTCGGGCAGCGGGATGGCCTTCTTGCCGGAGAGGTAGAGGCCGGTCTGCGACTCGGCGTTGTCCAGCAGCTCCTTCACCGAGCCGCTGTGCACCACCTTGCCGCCGTGCTCACCGGCGCCGGGGCCGATGTCGACGATCCAGTCGGCGACCTTGATGGTGTCCTCGTCGTGCTCGACGACGATGAGCGTGTTGCCCATGTCGCGGAGGCGGACCAGGGTCTCGATCAACCGGTGGTTGTCCCGCTGGTGCAGGCCGATGGACGGCTCGTCGAGCACGTACAGCACGCCGACGAGGCCGGAGCCGATCTGGGTGGCCAGACGGATGCGCTGGGCCTCGCCGCCGGAGAGGGTGCCCGCCGCGCGGTTCAGCGAGAGGTAGTCGAGGCCGACGTCGACCAGGAAGCGCAGCCGCTCGTTGACCTCCTTGAGGACGCGCTCGGCGATCTTCTTGTCGCGGTCGTTGAGGGTCAGCTCGCCCAGGAAGTCCGCGCAGTCGCTGATGGACATCGCGGAGACCTCGGCGATGGACCTGCCCATGACCGTGACGGCGAGGATCAGCGGCTTGAGGCGCGTGCCCTCACAGGTCGGGCAGGGCACCTCGCGCATGTAGCCCTCGAAGCGCTCGCGGCTGGAGTCGCTCTCGGCCTCGCTGTGCCGGCGCTTCACGAAGGGGATGGCGCCCTCGAACGCCGTGGTGTAGCGGCGCTCGCGGCCGTACCGGTTGCGGTAGCGGACCTCGACCTGGGTCTTGTGGCCGTACAGCAGGGCCTTCTTCGCGCGCTGCGGCAGCCCGGCGAAGGGAATGTCCGTACGGAAGCCCAGCGCGTCGGCGAGGGCACCGATCAGGCGGGCGAAGTAGTCCTTGGTGTGCCCGTGCGACCAGGGGTTGATGGCCCCTTCGTCCAGGGACTTGTCAGGGTCCGGGACGATCAGCTCCGGGTCGACCTCCATGCGCGTGCCGATGCCGGTGCAGTCGGGGCAGGCGCCGAAGGGCGAGTTGAAGGAGAAGGAGCGGGGCTCCAGCTCCTCGAAGGACAGGTCGTCGTGCGCGCAGTACAGGTGCTCCGAGTACATGCGCTCGCGCTCGGGGTCGTCCTCGGGGAGGTCGACGAAGTCGAGCACGACCATGCCGCCGGAGAGGCCGAGCGCGGTCTCCACGGAGTCGGTCAGCCGCCGCTTGGCGGACTCCTTGACCGTGAGGCGGTCGATGACCACCTCGATGGTGTGCTTCTCCTGCTTCTTCAGCGTGGGCGGGCTGGAGAGCTGGACGGTCTCGCCGTCCACACGCGCGCGGGAGTAGCCCTTGGTCTGGAGGTCGGCGAAGAGGTCGACGAACTCTCCCTTGCGCTCGCGCACCAGCGGCGACAGCACCTGGAAGCGGCTGCCCTCGGGCAGTTCGAGCACCCGGTCGACGATGGCCTGGGGCGACTGGCGCGAGATCGGCCGGCCGCACTCGGGACAGTGCGGCTTGCCGATGCGCGCGAAGAGCAGGCGCAGGTAGTCGTAGACCTCGGTGATGGTGCCGACCGTGGAGCGCGGGTTGCGGGAGGTCGACTTCTGGTCGATGGAGACCGCCGGGGAGAGGCCCTCGATGAAGTCGACATCCGGCTTGTCCATCTGGCCGAGGAACTGCCGGGCGTACGACGAGAGCGACTCCACGTAGCGCCGCTGGCCCTCGGCGAAGATCGTGTCGAAGGCCAGGGAGGACTTGCCCGACCCGGACAGGCCCGTGAAGACGATGAGCGAGTCACGCGGCAGGTCGAGCGAGACGTTCTTCAGGTTGTGCTCGCGCGCGCCACGGACGATGAGACGGTCGGCCACGCCGGTCCGCACCTTTCTTGAGAGAAGTGACAGGGGCGAGGCCCCCGTCTTTCTCAGACTAGGGGGAGCCACTGACAACGCCGGTCGGATTCACGGGTTGTCAACAAACCCCGACTGTCCAGCATGCCCGACGCCATGCACGACCTTATAGCACGCACATTCGATTTGCGGGTTTCGCTCGCCACCTTCACCCGAAGGTGTGACGCGGACTAAGGTCAGCAGCATGATGGATCACGCTCATGACCTGGCGTCTGTACGTGACGCTACCGATCGGCTGCTCACCGCTGTCGGGAAACTGGACAACGCGAGCGTGACGGAGCAGTCACGACTGCCCGGCTGGACGCGGGGCCACATCCTCGCCCACCTCGCCCGCAACGCGGACGCCCTCGTGAACGTTTTCGAGGGTCGCCCCATGTACGCCAGTGCCGAGGCGCGCGAGGCAGACATCGAGCGGGACGCGCCCCGCCCCCTCGACGTGCAGCTCGCCGACGTACGCGAGAGCTCGGCCGGCTTCCAGCGGGCGGCAGCCGTGCCGGCCGACTGGTCCCGCACCGTCGCGCTGCGCGGCGGGGTGACCGACCTCGCCTCCTCCGTGCCCTTCCGGCGCTGGATCGAGGTGGAGCTGCACCACGTCGACCTGGGGATCGGGTACGAGCTGGAGGATCTGCCCGCCGAATTCGCCGATCGGGAGATCGCCTTCCTCGCCGCGCGGTTCGCGGGCCACGGCGACGTGGCGCCGACACACCTCACGGACGGTACGCGCGCGTGGAGCACGGGACGGGAGGCACAGAGCCCCGAGATCACCGTCACGGGCGACCGGGCCGGACTGCTCGGCTGGCTCGCGGGCCGCCGCGACGGCTCGCACCTCGGGGTGGAGGGCGGTCCGCTGCCGGCCCTCCCGCCGCTGTAGCGACACCGGCGCCGGGAGCCCGGCCGTGCCCTCCAGTCCACACCGGTCCACGCCGGTCCCGGTCACGGAGGGGCCTGGGTCCTCGCCGGTCCTCGTCGTGGTGGGGCCGGGGTCCTCGCCGGTCCTGGTCGTGTAGGGGCCGGGGTCCTCGCCGTACCGCCCCCGCGGGTCCCGGGCGCACGGGGCCGCCACTAGGCTGGCGGCCATGACGTACAGCGGAGAGGTGAGGGTCGGCGGCCCCGCCGACGTGCACGAGCTCAAGGACCTGATGATCACCAAGATCGCGGTCGGCCCGATGGACAACAACGCCTATCTGCTGCGCTGCCGGGCGACCGACGAGCAGTTGCTGATCGACGCCGCCGCCGAGGCGGAGACGCTGCTCGGCACGATCGGCGACGACGGCATCGCGTCCGTCGTCACCACCCACCGCCACCCCGACCACTGGCAGGCCCTGGCCGAGGTGGTCGCCGCGACGGCCGCCCGCACCTACGCGGGCCGGGACGACGCCGAGGGCATCCCCGTCCCCACCCGTGTCCCCGTCGACGACGGCGACACGATCAGGGTGGGACAGGTACAGCTCACGGCACGCCACCTCGTCGGCCACACGCCGGGCTCGATCGCCCTCGTCTACGACGATCCGCACGGGCACCCGCACGTGTTCACCGGGGACTGCCTCTTCCCGGGCGGCGTCGGCAACACCCGCAAGGACCCGGACGCCTTCGCGAGCCTGATCCACGACGTCGAGACGAAGATCTTCGACGCCCTGCCGGACGAGACGTGGGTCTACCCCGGTCACGGCAACGACACCACGCTGGGCGCGGAACGCCCCCACCTGCCGGAGTGGCACGCACGGGGCTGGTGAGCTCCGGGGGGCCCAGTCGGTGAGCCAAGAGGTGGCGGCGTCGCGCCGGTCAGCGCGGGGCGGGCGTAGGCCGTGAGCCACGCGCGCGTGCCCCGTGTGAACCCTTCGCACACACCGCTCCCGTACGTACTCTCCCGGTACACGCCGTCTCGCGGTCGACTGGTGACCGTCCCGCACGGGGGGACGCGTCCCACGTGGGGCCCGGGTCGCCGGTCCGCTCTTCCCCTTCCCTCTCCCGCCCGGCCGGCGGCCCGGTGGGACCAGGGCGCCCGGCGGAACCTCCGCCGGGCGCCCGGTTCATGCCTGGGCCCGTCCCGTCCCGGCCAGCACGGCGATCCGCTCCACGCCGAACACGTATCCCTGCACGCCGCAGCCCGCGATGACCCCGTCGGCGCGCTGCGAGACGTAGGAGTGGTGCCGGAACGCCTCCCGCCGATGGATGTTGGAGATGTGGACCTCCACCACCGGAAGCCCGTCACAGGTGTTGAGCGCGTCCAGCACGGCGACTGACGTGTGCGAGTAGGCGGCGGGGTTGATGACGATGCCGCAGTGGCCGAGCCGCGCCTCGTGGATCCAGTCGACCAGTTCGCCCTCGTGGTTGGACTGGCGGAAGTCCACCGTGCCGCCGTGCGCGCCCGCGGCCTTGACGCACAGGGCCTCGATGTCGGCCAGGGTGTCGGACCCGTAGATCTCCGGCTGCCGCTGCCCGAGCAGGTTCAGGTTGGGCCCGTTGAGGATCATGATCGGTGCGTTGGCCAGGGTGCGGGGCACGGTTCCTCCGGTCCGTCGGTGGTGCGGTCCGCGGGACCGCCGTCCGCCCCGGTCTATCACGGTGCCGGCCCGCCCGGTCAGGCCGTCCCGCCCGGCCCTCACCACGGCCGTCGGGGCCCCTCGGGCCTCACCCGGCGCCACCGCCCTCGCACACTGCCCCTCGCGCCTCCTGAGCGCCCCGTAACCGTGCGTCGTTGCGGCTGGTTGTCGCGACATGCACGCCGCACGCGCCGCGAAGGCGCCCTCCATGCCACGCCTGGCCGCCGCCGCGCTGGCCGGCACCGCCATCGAGTTCTACGACTTCTTCGTCTACGGGACCGCGGCGGCCCTGGTGCTGGGCCCGCTGTTCTTCCCGACGATCTCCCCCCTGGCGGGCACCCTGGCCGCCTTCGGCACCTTCGGCGTCGGCTTCGTGGCCCGGCCGCTGGGATCGGTGCTGTTCGGGCACATCGGGGACCGGCACGGGCGACGACCGGTACTCGTCCTCTCGCTGCTGCTGACCGGGGCGTCCACGGTCGCGGTCGGCTGCCTCCCGGACTACGGCACGATCGGGGCGGCCGCACCGCTGCTCCTCGTTGTCCTGCGCTTCCTGCAAGGGCTGGGGCTGGGCGGGGAGTGGGGCGGTGCCGTGCTCCTGACCGCGGAGCACGCGCCGGCCGAGCGGCGGGCGCTGTGGGCGAGCCTGCCGCAGGTCGGTCCCGCGCTGGGCTTCTTGCTCGCCAACGGGGTGATGCTGGTGCTCTCCACGTCGCTCACCGAGGCGCAGTTCGCCCAGTGGGGCTGGCGGGTCCCGTTCTGGGCGGCGGGCGTACTGGCTCTGGTCGGGCTGTGGCTGCGGTCGTCGCTCGCCGAGAGCCCCAGCTTCCTGAAGATGGACGACCGCGCGCGCGTACCGCTCGCCGAAGTGATGCGGGACCACTGGCGGCTGGTCCTGCTGACGGCCGGCGCGCTGGCCATCGGCTACGCCATCTTCTACTCCGTCTCGACCTGGTCCCTCTCCTACGCGACGGAACGGCTCGGCGTGGACCGGGGCGTGATGCTGGCCTGCATCATGGCCGCGGTGGTGGTGAAGGGCGCGCTCACGCCGGTGTTCGGGCTGCTCGGCGACCGCTACGGGCGCCGGCCGCTCTGCCTGGCCGGATGCGCGGCAGCGACGCTGTGGATGTTCCCGATGGTGGCGCTTCTCGCGACCGGCGCACCGCTGCTGATGTTCCTGGGTTTCCTGGGGGCGATGCTCGCCTTCATCGCGATGTTCGCCGTCATCGCCGCGTACCTGCCCGAGCTGTACGAGCCACGGGTGCGGTGCACGGGAGCCGCCGTCGGTTACAACCTCGGCGGCGTGGTCGGCGGCGCCCTCACCCCGATCGTGGCGACGGCCCTGGCGGAGCAGAGCGGCCGCACCCCGTGGGCCGTGGGCGCGTACCTCACGGCGATCGCCCTGCTCAGCCTCGGGTGCTTCGCGCTGCTGCCGGAGACCCGCCCGGTGCCGGTGACGGCGGCGGAGCCGGTCTCGGGGTGACCACCGCGACGGGGGCGGGCGGCCACCACAGGCGGGGCCCCCACAGGCGGAGCCACCGCAGGCGGGGGCGGCACCGACCGGGACGGAGGCCGACCGGGGCGGAAGCCGACCAGGGCAAGGGACACCCGGACCGGGGCTGCCCGGACCACGGCTGCCCCGGGGTGGCCGCCCGCCGTCCCGGACATGCACCGGGAGCGGTGCCCGGCGCGTCGTGCCGTGGCGGTCCGCTCCCGGTGTCGGTCTGGTTCCGGTACCGGTGTTCCGCTACCGGTGCCAGGTCCGCTTCCGTGTCCTGAGACCAGGCGTCAGACGTCGATGCTGTTCTTCCGGGCGTCGTCGTCCCGCGCCGCCGCCTCGGCCGCCGCCTGCTTCCGGGTGGCCGCGAGGCTCGTGATCGTGGTGATGATCAGAACTCCGCAGATCACGCCGAGGGAGACCGGGATACTGATCTCGGGGACGTGAACGCCGGACTCGTGGAGCGCGTGCAGCACCAGCTTGACGCCGATGAAGCCGAGGATGACCGACAGGCCGTAGGAGAGGTGGACCAGCTTCTTCAGCAGGCCGCCGATGAGGAAGTACAGCTGCCTCAGACCCATGAGGGCGAAGGCGTTGGCCGTGAACACGATGTACGGATCCTGGGTGAGACCGAAGATCGCGGGGATCGAGTCCAGGGCGAAGAGCACGTCCGTGGTACCGATCGCGAGCATCACGACCAGCATCGGGGTCATGACCCGCTTGCCGTTCTGCTGGATCCACAGCTTGGTGCCGTGGTAGCGGTCGGCCACGCCGAAGCGTCGCTCGGCGGCCTTGAGGAGCTTGTTCTCCTCGTACTCCTCGTCCTCCTCGTCGGCCCTGGCCTCCTGGATGAGCTTCCAGGCGGTGTAGATCAGGAACGCGCCGAAGATGTAGAAGACCCAGGCGAAGCTGGCGATGATCGCGGCACCGGCGGCGATGAACACGGCCCTGAGCACCAGGGCTATGAGGACACCGACCAGGAGTACTCGCTGCTGGTACTGCGACGGCACGGCGAATTTCGCCATGATCAGAACGAAGACGAAGAGATTGTCGACGCTCAGGGACTTCTCGGTGATGAAGCCCGCGAAGAACTCGCCGGCGGGCTGGCCGCCGCCGAAGAGAAGCAGCCCGAGTCCGAACAGGGCGGCCAGGGCGATCCAGACACCCGTCCAGATACCGGCTTCCTTGATCGAGACATCGTGCGGTTTGCGGCCGATGAAGAAATCGACCGCGATCAGGGCGGCTAGGCCCAGGATGGTCAGGACCCACAAGGTCGTCGAAACTTCCACTGCGCCTCCGGCAGTACGTAACGGCAGATGTCAGCGTCGTCGCTGCCGGAGGTCTCTTCCACCCAGGGAACCCGTGCGCGTGAAGCGCGGGGAACCCACGGGCCGACGCCCCGGGATCTGGCCTGATCCGTATTGACGGGCACGCCGCAGCAGACAGGGAGTACTCCCCTCCGTGAGAAAAACAGTACCTCAATCACCAAGGATTGGTAAAGGGTTCTGCAAATTAAGCTCAAAGTGCCAGCTCAAGTCCCTTTACCAGCCCTTGGCCAGTGATCGTTCAGGGCAGCCGACGGGCCGCCGCGACCCGGCTGAGCAGTTGCGGAAGCACCTCACTGCCGGGCGGCACGAGCGCGGGCTCGTACGTCCAGGCGTGACCGACCCACGGGTCGGCGAGATGGTCGTCCGCCACCGGGGTGAGCCGCAGCAGCGAGCGCCACAACGGATCGAGCAGAGGGCCGTATGCCGTGCAGTCCTCCCGGTCGGCGACCATCATCAGGTGGACACCGACGGGCGGGCCCTCGTCCGCGAGGTAACGCAGCTGGGTGACGGCACGGTCGTCGAAACCGTGCGGGAAGTCGTTGACCAGCAGCAGGTGCTGGGAGGTGTCGAGGCCGGGCGGCAGTGAATCGGCGGCGCCGCCGCGCACCGCCATCTGCACGAGGTCGACGCGCCGGGTTATTCGGCCGAGCACATCCGCCACACCCGCCGCGCCGACGGCCGGCGGCGCCGCGAGCACCCCGGACCGCGTGAGCGGCGCCAGGGCCCGTGCCCCCGCTCCCGCCGCGTCGATGACGTGCACGGTGAACTCGCCCGCCGGATGAACGGCCAGCAGCCGGGCCGCGTGCGCCACTGCCGACTCCAGGGCCAGGCCGCGCAGCTCGTGGGAGTCGGCCAAGGAACCGTCGAGCGACGGGACGCGTCCGCTGTCGATCCACAGCCCTCGCTCCAACGGCAGCCTGACCAGCATCGGGATGCGCAGCCGGGCGGCCTCGGGCAGCCGGAGGTCCCCCAGGCGCAGAGCCATGGGGAACTCCATCGGCACGCGGTGGCCGTGCCAGACGGGGTTGTCCCAGCGGGCGTAAGCCGCCGGCAGCGCCGGTTCGACGACCTCGGCCTCCGCGGCCAGCTGGGCGAGGTCGCGGTCCAGGACCTCCCTGGCCCGCGCGACGAGCTGCTCGTACCGGGTACGGGCGGCCTCCCGGGCCGCGTCGCTCCGTCCGCCGACACGGCCGCGCGGGTCGGACAGAGCCTGGTCGAGCTCCTTCTCCCGGCGGGAGTCCGCGAAGTCGACGGCGCTCCGGTAGGCGGCCACGCTGCGGGCCAGATCCTCGAACATGCCCCACACCTGGTTGTAGAGCCGCTCGTCCAAGGACCAGCCGGTCGCGTCGCCCGCGACGGGCGTCGGAGGCCGTTCCGGTTCCGGGACCGGCCCTGGTCCCGGTCTTGATCCTGGTCCTGGTCCTGGTCCCGGTTCCGGTTCCGGCGCGGAAGACGGGCGTCGATGCGGGTGCCTGTAGTCGATCGGCCCGGCCGAGGTGGGCGGTGACTGCGGGTCGCGCGCGGGGCTCGGTGTGCCGGGGGCGGCAGGCGCGTCGGGCGCGTCGGGTGCGTCTTGGTACGGATGCGATCGGTCCCGCTGACCTGGACCGGAGGCGGCGGCCTGCGGTGCCCCCGAGGTGTGCTGGTACGGCGGCTGCTGGCCGGCTCCCGCCCCGGCCGGTGGTCCGGCCAGGGGCGGGGTGGAACCGTTGTCCTGTGGTGCGGCACCTCCGTGGTCCGTACCACGTGCCGGAGTCGCTACCTGTCGGGACCGGCCGTCGTCGGTCACCGAGGCTGCCGTCTGAGACGGATGGGACGGATGGGATGGATGGGACGGATGAGCGTCGTCGGTCGGGGACGAGGGTGTGGCCGGTGGGCGGCGGCCCTGCTCCGGGGCCGCCGCCGCTTGGATGCCGCGGGCGGCAGCCCTGGCCTCGGGCAGTCCCCGGTCGGCGAGGAGTTCGGCGAGCCCGCCGGCGTAGCCCTGGCCGACGGCGCGTACTTTCCAGGTGCTCTGCCTGCGGTACAGCTCCAGGGCGATGACGGCGGTCTCGGCGTCCAGGCCGGTGAGGGTGTAGCTGGCGATCTCGGCACCGTCGGGGGCGGCCACGGCGACGAAGGGCGCGGCGACGGCCCCGAAGCCGGCCGGTCCGCCTGTGCCGAGGCCGGGCAGGGCGAGCAGTACGTCGACGCGGTGGACGGCCTCCGGTACGGCGTCCAGATCCACGGCCAGCCGATGGCCGGCGGCGGCCCGGCGGGGAACCTGAACTCCGGGCCGGGCGGGCGCGCCCGCGTGGGCCACCCACTCGGCACCCGGGATCCTGCCGTCGGCGTCCCCGAGGGCGACCGCGGCGACGACCGGCACACCGGCCGAGATCCGGATCTCCAGACGGGTCCGGGACAGCGGATGGTTCTGCCCCCGCACCAGCTCGGCGGTCATCGCCTGTCCCCCCGTGTCGCTGTTCTGCCCTGTACGGCCGCGCCCCGCCCGTGACCGGCTACAGGACCGGCAGGATCGTCGGCATCAGGTCCTGGAAGGTGCGGCCGTTGGCCGGCGTGCCGAGGGCCGTCATCGACCAGCCCTCGCCCGACCGGTGCACCTTGGCCATGATCTGGGCGGTGTACGCGCCGCCGCCGGCGAGGGTGTAGCGGGCGAGTTCCTGTCCGTTGGTCTCGTCGACCAGGCGGCAGAACGCGTTCTGGACCTCCTGGAAGGTCTGGCCCGTGAAGGAGTTCACGGTGAAGACGATCTGGTCGATGTGGACCGGGACGCGCGCGAGGTCGACGAGGATGGACTCGTCGTCCCCGCCCTGGCCGGCGCCGCCCACGAGGTTGTCCCCGGTGTGCCGCACCGAGCCGTCGTCGCTCACCAGGTGGCGGAAGAAGACGACGTCGACCGGCTGCTTGTCCGCGAACAGGACGGCGGACGCGTCGAGGTCGACCTCCCGGGTGCGCGACCCGAAGAGACCGCGCCGGGGAGCCGCCTGCCAGCCGAGACCCATGCGCACCGACGTGAGGCTGCCGCCGTCGTCCTTCTGCAGACTGATGGCCTGACCCTTGGTCATGTTGACGGTCACGCGCTGATCCCCTTTCGAGCGGTCCCTGCCGCCGCGGTGCCCGCGGTCGGTCCAAAAGGCTACGCAGGAGCAGGGACGCCGCTGTACTCCGGTTCGCGCTTTGTGTCGGTCTTGCAACACAGCGCGTGTCCGGGCACGCCGTCAGGCCAGACCGGCCTCCCTCATCTGGCGCAGTTCCTTCTTCATCTCGGAGACCTCGTCGCGGAGCCGGGCGGCGATCTCGAACTGCAGCTCCGCGGCGGCCGTCCGCATCCGGGTGGTCAGCTCCTCGATCTGCTCCGCCAGCTCGGCCGCTGGACGATCGGTCGGCGCCGTCTCCGCGGACTTCTTCTTCCTGGCGGACCCGGAGCCGCCCGCGGCCTTCCCGCCGAGGGCGGGGACCGGGGCCTTGGCGCCCTTCCCGTCCTTGGACTGGCTGCGGTAGCCCGATCCGAGCAGCTGCTCGGTGTCGACGTCCTCGCGGGCGATCTGCGCGACGATGTCGTTGATCTTCTTGCGCAGCGGCTGCGGATCGATGCCCTTGGCCTTGTTGTAGGCGATCTGCTTCTCGCGGCGCCGGTTGGTCTCCTCGATGGCCCGCTCCATCGCCGGAGTGATCTTGTCCGCGTACATGTGGACCTGGCCGGAGACGTTGCGCGCCGCGCGGCCGATGGTCTGGATCAAGGAGGTGCCGGAGCGCAGGAAGCCCTCCTTGTCGGCGTCGAGGATCGCCACCAGGGACACTTCGGGCAGGTCGAGTCCCTCGCGCAGGAGGTTGATGCCGACCAGTACGTCGTACTCACCGGCGCGCAGTTCGCGGAGCAGCTCTACGCGGCGCAGGGTGTCGACGTCGCTGTGCAGGTAGCGCACCTGGATGCCGAGCTCGATGAAGTAGTCGGTGAGGTCCTCGGCCATCTTCTTGGTGAGCGTGGTCACCAGGACGCGCTCGTCCTTCTCGGTCCGCTTGCGGATCTCGTGCACCAGGTCGTCGATCTGTCCCTCGGTGGACTTGACGACGACTTCCGGGTCGATGAGACCCGTGGGACGGATGATCTGCTCGACCACGCCGTCGGACCTGGACAGCTCGTACTGTCCGGGGGTGGCCGACAGGTAGACCGCCTGGCCGATCCGCTCCTGGAACTCCTCCCACTTCAGCGGGCGGTTGTCGAGCGCCGAGGGCAGCCGGAAGCCATGGTCGACCAGGGTGCGCTTGCGGGAGGCGTCACCCTCGTACATGGCGCCGATCTGCGGCACGGTGACGTGGGACTCGTCGATGACGAGCAGGAAGTCGTCCGGGAAGTAGTCCAGCAGGGTGTTGGGCGGGGAGCCGGGAGAGCGGCCGTCGAAGTGCATCGAGTAGTTCTCGACGCCGGAGCAGCTCCCGATCTGGCGGAGCATCTCCAGGTCGTAGGTGGTCCGCATGCGCAGGCGCTGGGCCTCCAGGAGCTTGCCCTGCTGCTCCAGCTCGGTCAGGCGCCCTCCGAGCTCCTTCTCGATGTCGTTGACGGCCCGCTCCAGACGCTCGGGGCCCGCGACGTAGTGGGACGCCGGGAAGACGTAGAGGTGCTGGTCGTCGCTGATGATCTCGCCGGTGACCGGGTGGAGTGTGGAGAGCGCCTCGATCTCGTCGCCGAACATCTCGATCCGGACGGCCAGCTCCTCGTAGACCGGGAAGATCTCGATGGTGTCGCCGCGGACCCGGAAGGTGCCCCGGGTGAAGGCCATGTCGTTGCGCGTGTACTGGATGTCGACGAAGCGGCGCAGCAGCTCGTCGCGGTCGAGCTCGTCGCCGACCCGGAGGGGGACCATCCGGTCCACGTACTCCTGGGGTGTGCCGAGACCGTAGATACAGGAGACCGAGGCGACCACGATGACGTCGCGGCGGGTGAGCAGCGAGTTGGTCGCGGAGTGGCGCAGCCGCTCCACCTCCTCGTTGACCGAGGAGTCCTTCTCGATGTAGGTGTCCGACTGTGGGACGTAGGCCTCGGGCTGGTAGTAGTCGTAGTACGAGACGAAGTACTCGACGGCGTTGTTCGGCAGCAGTTCGCGGAACTCGTTGGCCAGCTGGGCGGCGAGCGTCTTGTTCGGCGCCATCACCAGGGTGGGGCGCTGGAGCTTCTCGATCATCCACGCGGTGGTGGCGGACTTGCCGGTGCCGGTGGCGCCGAGCAGGACGACGTCCTTCTCGCCTGCTTGGACGCGCCGGGCGAGGTCGGCGATGGCGGCCGGCTGGTCGCCGCTGGGCTGGTAGGGGCTGACGACCTCGAAGGGCGCCACCGTGCGTTCGATGTGAGAGACGGGCCGCATGTCATCCACCGTACGACCCCCCACTGACAATGGGTCCCGATCAGCGGTTCTGCGGGGCTCGGGAGTGGCGGCGGGTCAGCGGTCGGCGGGGGCGGAGCGCCAGGCGGCGCGGTGCCGGGCGGCGGGCCGGACCGGCGACGGGGTGGGCGGGGATGCCCGGCTTGTCCTCGACGGGGCGCTCCGGGGGCTGCCCCGTGATCATGAGCGGGTCGAACATCACGACGACTCCCGCGAGGACGAGGAAGGCGAGCGGGCCGATCAGCATGGGAGCGAGGAGGGAGGCGGGCGAGTCGCCCGTGACCGGCTCGGCCGTGCCGTGCATATGGACGTCGAGCGCGGCCATGCCCGTGTAGTGCATGCCTGAGACCGCCAGTCCCATCACGAGGCTGGCGCCCACGCTCCACAGGAAGCCGCGGACCTGCACGGCCGCCCAGAGGGCGGCGGTGGCGGCGGCCATCGCTATGACGACGGACGCGCTGACGGTGAGCGTGTTGTACTCCAGGCTGCCGTCGAGACTCATGCTGGCCATGCCGAGGTAGTGCATCGAGGCGATGCCCAGTCCCGTGATCGTGCCGCCGGTGAACAGGGCCGCTCCCCCGGCTCCCCGGTAGCCGACGATGAAGATCCCGATGCCCACCATCACGATGGCGACGGCCAGGCTCGCGAAGGTCATCGCCCTGTCGTAGCGGATCGGTGTGTCCGCGACGCGGAAGCCCATCATCGCCACGAAGTGCATGGTCCAGATGCCGGAGCCTATCGCCGCCGAGCCCAGGGCCAGCCAGCCGGGCCGCCACGACTGGGCGACCAGCATGGCTCTGGTGGTGCAGCGCAGGCCGAGGGCGCCGCCGAGGCAGGCCATGAGGTAGGCCACCAGCGGTGTGACGAGTCCGTAGCTGAATCCGTCGACGGTGCCTTGCATGCGCGGCTACCCTTCCGCCCTCGTAGGTCCGGCCATCCTCTGATATGCGTCCCCCTCCCGAGACCGCACGAGCGGTCAGGGCCCAGAGCAGTATGACTCCCACCGGAATGGTCGAACGATTCTCCGGCAAAGAATCACGGGCCTGCCCCAGTTGTGCCGCCCCCGTGAGCGGAGTTGAGCAACTCCATTCAGCCTGTGGCCATTCTGCACCCGTCTGTAGTTGACCCTCTGCTGTCACAGTTGAGCTGTCCGTGATCTCACGTCGCGAGGAGTACGCATGCACGCGCGCGCTGTTGCCGTCACGACCACCGCGCTCCTGGGGGCGGCCCTGCTGGCGCCCGCCTCCCGGGCCCAGGCCTCCCACGAGGGGGCAGGGCCGGTGGTCATCGCCCACCGGGGCGCTTCGGCGTACGCGCCGGAGAACACTCTGGCCGCGGTGGACAAGGCGGCCGAGCTGGGCATCGACTGGGTGGAGAACGACGTCCAGCGCACGAGGGACGGTGAGCTCGTCGTCATCCACGACGAGAGCCTGCGGCGCACGACGGACGTCGAGGAGGTGTATCCGGACCGGGCTCCCTGGCAGGTGAAGGACTTCACAGCCGCCGAGATCGCGCGGCTGGACGCGGGCAGCTGGTTCGGTGCCGCCTACGCGGGCGCGCGCGTGCCGACGCTGGAGCAGTTCGTCGCGCGTCTGGAGCGGCACCACCAGAAGCTCCTGCTGGAGATCAAGAGCCCGGAGCTGTATCCCGGCATCGAGCACGAGACCCTGAAGGTCCTCGGCAACGAGGGCTGGCTGGACCGGCGGCACGTCTCCGGGCGGCTGATCGTGCAGAGCTTCAGCGCGGACAGCGTACGGACCGTCCACGAGCTGAAGCCGGCCGTCAAGACCGGTTTCCTGGGTACGCCTCCCGTGTCGGACCTGCCCGCGTACGCCGAGTTCACCGACCAGATCAACCCGTCGCACGACTCGCTCTCCCTGGGCTACGTGTCCGCCGTGCAGGCGTTCACCGGGCCGCGCGGCAGGCCGATGGAGGTCTTCGCCTGGACGGTCGACGACGCGGCCGACGCCCGGGTCACCGCCGGTTACGGCGTCGACGGCATCATCACCAACCGGCCGGACGTGGTCCGCGCGGCGACACACGGGGAGGCGTCCGACAACGAGTGACCGTCGCGCGCGGGGCGCCGGTGGCCGGAGCCGACCGCGTTGTCAGTGGCGGGCCGTACGGTGGGCGCATGGACAGCCTCGGGCAGTACGAGCAGCGGGTCGTGTGGACCGTCGTGGATTCCGGGATCGGTCCGCTGCTGCTGGCGGCCACCGGTGAGGGCCTGGTGAACGTCGTCTTCCACGCCACCGGGCCGGTCCGCGACCGGGCGCTGGAGCGGCTCGCGACCCGGCTCGGCAGCGAACCCGTGGAGGTGCCCGGCTCCCCGCTGCTGGCCGAGGCCGCACGGCAGTTAGACGCGTATTTCGCCGGCGAGCGGCACGCCTTCGACCTGCCTCTGGACTGGTCCCTGACCGCGGGCTTCAACCGCGAAGTGCTGCGGGAGCTGGCGTCCGGTGTGCCGTACGGGTCGGTCGTCGGCTACGGCGACCTCGCCGGGCGGGTGGGCCAGCCGGGCGGGGCCCAGGCGGTGGGGGCGGCGATGGGCTCCAACCCCCTGCCGGTCGTCGTGCCCTGCCACCGGGTCGTGGAGAGCGACGGCGGCATAGGCGGCTTCGGCGGCGGCCTCGACACGAAGAGGAAGCTGCTCGCGCTGGAGGGCGTGCTGCCCGAGCCGCTGTTCTGACGCAGGCCGCTGTTCCGACGCAGGGCCGCTCGGCGACACGGCGGCACTGCGGCACGGCGATACGGTCACTCGTAGTGCCGCGCCTCGAAGATGTTGCCGTCGGGATCGGTGAAGTAGAAGCTGCGCCTGGCCATGCCCCGGGCCCCGAAGGAGTCGTGGGAGAACTCCGAGACGGGGACACCCTGGTCCTCCAGCCGCCCGTGCAGCGCCTCGAAAGCGGCTTCCGGGAGCGACACGCACACGTGGTTCACCGGGTGCCCGGCGCTGCCGGCGGCGTCGGGCAGCATCCGCATCCGTTCGGCCATGGCCAGCGGCATGAGGTCGAAGATCGTCTCCTCGTTGAGGCGTACGGAGGGAAACGGGACCGTGCCCGCCGCGAACTCGGTGGCCCGCAAGGGCTCCGTGCCCAGCGTCTTCTCGTAGAAGCCGACCGCGGCGAGCGGGTCGCGCACCCAGAGGACCACGTGGTCGAGACGTGCCGTGTTGTCCGTCATGGTCACCAGCCTCGTGCGACGCCCCATGGGAAGCAAGTGGTTTGGTCCGGGCCCTCGCCCGCCAGGGATGAGGGGAGGCCGACGGACAGGAGGCGCACCTGTGGTGCTGATGGTGTCGGAAGAGGTACGGGAGGCGGTCGACTCCGGTCGGCCCGTGGTCGCCCTGGAGTCCACGATCATCGCGCACGGACTGCCGCGCCCGCGCAATCTCCAGGTGGCGCGTGATCTGGAGGAGACGGTCCGGCAGGAGGGAGCCGTACCGGCCACGATCGCTGTCCTGGACGGACGACCCCAGGTGGGGGTCGGCAAGGAGCAGTTGGAACGGATCGCCAACGAGGACGGCATGCGCAAGCTCGGCCACCGTGACCTGCCGCTCGCGGTGGCGTCCGGGGCGAGCGGGGCGACCACGGTCTCGGCGACCGCGGCGTTGGCCGCCCGGGCGGGCATCCGGGTGTTCGCCACCGGCGGGCTGGGCGGGGTGCACCGGGAATGGACCGTCACCCAGGACGAGTCGGCCGACCTGGGTCTGCTGGCACGCACCCGGGTCACCGTGGTCTGCGCCGGGGTCAAGTCGATCCTGGACGTGCCGGCGACGCTCCAGCGGCTGGAGACGCTGGGCATCACTGTGGCCGGGTACGGCACGGACCGGTTTCCCGGCTTCTACCTGTCCGACTCGGGACATCCGGTGGACTGGACGCTGCGCACTCCGTGGGAGGTCGCGGCGGTGATGCGGGCGCAGGACGCGCTCGGGACGTCCGAATCGGCGCTCGTCCTCGCCAACCCGGTGCCCGAGGAGGAGCAGCTAGATCCCGAGACGCACGCGCGCGTACTCGCCGACGCGCTGCGCGCGTGCGAACGGGAGGGCGTCACCGGCCAGGCGGTCACCCCGTTCCTCCTCGACCACCTGGTGCGGCACACCGACGGCGCCTCGCTGAACGCCAACCTGGCGGCCGTCCGCGGCAACGTGCGGCTGGCGGCTCGGGTGGCGGCCGCCTGGACCGGGGCGTGACGGCCCCACGGAGCGCGCTGCTGGTCGTCGGGGACGTCGTCACGGACATCGTCGCCCGTCCCCGCGGACCACTGGCCGTCGGTACGGACACGGCCGCCACGATCCGCCGGCTGCCGGGCGGAGCGGGCGCGAACGTCGCGTGCTGGGCCGCTCACCAGGGGTGCGGGGACGTCAGGCTGTTCGGCCGGGTCGGCGCGGACACGGGGGCGTGGCACGAGCACGCGCTGGTGGCCGCCGGGGTGCGGCCTCGTCTGGTGGTGGACGAGGAAGCTCCGACGGGCACGGTCATCTGTCTGGTCGACGCGGACGCAGCGGCGGAGCGTACGTTGCTGACGGACAGCGGTACGTCGCTGCGGCTGTCCCCCGAGGACTGGTCGGACACGCTGCTGGACGGCGTCGCGCGACTGCATCTGTCGGGTTACCTCCTGTTCTCCGCGCCGAGCCGCGCGCTGGTGGGAACCGCTCTGGAAGCGGCACGCGCGCGTGGAGTGCCGGTGAGTCTGGATCCCGCGTCGGCCGGTTTCCTCGCGGAACTGGGCACCGGCCGCTTCCTCGATCTGGTGAAGGGGGTGGATGTGCTGCTGCCGAGCCACGACGAGGCGTGTCTGCTCACGGGGCTGTCCCGGACGGCCGACGCGGCGGCCGAGCTGAGCCGGCACGTGCCGCTGGTGGTGGCCAAGCTGGGAGCGGACGGCGCGCTGGTGGCTCGCGGCGGCAGTGTGCGCGCCAGGGTTCCCGCCCTGCCCGTGACGCCGCTGGACACCACGGGGGCCGGGGACGCGTTCACCGGGGCGTTCCTCGCTGCCTCGATGGCGGGCGCGGGAGCGGAGGAGGCGGCGGCGCGGGGGTGCCGGGCGGGTGCTGAGGCGGTGGTGCGAGTGGGCGGCCGACCGCCGGTGGCGGATGGCGCTCGTCGCACGGGACGCGCGTCGCTGTGACCGGCGCCGTCCCGGACGACACCGCTCGCCGTCCGGTCCCTCCACCGCTGCGCTCCGCCCGGTCGCGCCCCGCTTCCTTACCGCGGCCTGCTTCCTTACCGCGGTCCTCTTCCTTACCGCGGCCTGTTCCCCCGCCCCCCGGCGTCGCCGTGGTGCCCTACGCCTTGCGTCCCCAGGCCGAGATCAGTGGGGCCGTCGCCAGGTCCATGGCGCCCGAGGCGACGTTCGCGAGGTGCCGGTCGATGTCCTGGTCCGTGGCCAGTCCGGCCGTGACGAGTTGGTCGCGTACCTGGCGGACCGTGGCGGACTCCAGCGCGGCGCAGGCGGGCGAGGCCACCGGGAAGTAGGCGTCCGCCTCGACCCGGCGCAGACCGGCCTCACGCAGCAGCCGCGGGAGTTGACGGCCGTAGGACAGGTCGGCTCCGCGACGGGCCAGCAACTGGCGGAAGGCGTGCCGCAGCCGGTTCGCCAGTTGCTGCTCGGGGCCGTGCTCGTCGGGGCACACCAGCGGCTGGAGGGCGGGGTCGGCATCCTCGACCAGCAGGCGTCCGCCGGGCCGCAGCGCCTTCACCATGGTCCGCAACGCCTTCTCCCGCTCCGGTACATGGACGAGTACGAGCCGGGCGTGCACCAGGTCGAAGCCCTCGCCCGGCGGTTCCTCGGCGCCCACGTCGTGCACCCGTACCTCGACCGGCGGCCGTGCGGCCGGGGCGAGCCGCGAGACGTCGATGTCGGTCGCGAACACCTTCCCCGTGGGTCCCACTTTCTTGGCCAGCCACGAGGCCACGGAGCTGCCGCCGGCCCCGACCTCCCAGCAGCGCCAGCCCGGTCCGATGCCCATCGCTGTGAAGTGCCGGAACGTCGTGGGGTCGAAGAGGGTCGCGAAGGCGTCGAAGCGCTCCGCCGCCTCGTTCTGCCGGTTGTCGAGGAGGTATCCGTCGGTTCGCGTCATAGGCGAATCATCCCAGTTGCCCGGCTTGCCGGAAGTGGACGACGCTCCGGCACGGTCATCCGCGCGTCCGGACGGGTCCGCCGGAATGCTTGCCGGTGCGGTGCACGCAGCCGCCCTTCACCCACCCTCCGGCCCGCCCGACAACCCGCTCACCTGCTCGTTCGCTCACGGGCATGCACTCGGTACCCGCCGCCCAACTCGGTTGTCCACAGCCGGGAACCAAGCGGAACGACGCGTTCCCACAGGCTCGCACACGGTCCACGCCGGACTGGCAGACTGGCGCGGCAGGCGCGGGCAGCACGGCGCGAGGGGCACCACGCTAGGAGATCCGGATGTCCATGGCAGGCAATCTGCGGAAGGTCACGAGCCTCGGCCGGGGCGGTCCGCTGCGCCGGGTGGCGAGGCTCGCCCGGCGGCGTCCGCGGGTCGACCTCAGCCATCCCGCACGCTCCCCGTTGGGCTCCTCGGTGGTCAACTGCGTGACCTACCAGGACGGCGTCCGCACCCCGGAGAGCGTGGATCTGGTGGACGCCGTGAAGCGGGTACGCAGCCGCCGGGACGGTTTCGTCTGGCTCGGGCTGCACGAACCGACGGACGAGGAGTTCGCGGGCATCGCGGAGCTGTTCGATCTTCACCCGCTGGCAGTGGAAGACGCTGTCGAGGCCCACCAGCGCCCGAAGGTGGAGAGGTACGGGGAGACGCTCTTCGCCGTCTTCAAGACGGTCTGCTACGTGGAGCACGAGGAGCTGACGGCCACGAGCGAAGTGGTGAGCACCGGCGAGCTCATGGTCTTCACCGGCCGGGACTTCGTGGTGACCGTACGGCACGGTTCGCACGGCTCGCTGGGTCCGTTGCGCGAGGAGCTGGAGGCCGACCCCCGCCAGCTCGCCAAGGGACCGTCGGCGGTGCTGCACGCGGTGGCCGACCACGTCGTCGACGACTTCCTCACCGCCATCGACGCCGTGCAGGCGGACGTCGACCACGTCGAGACGGCCGTGTTCGCGGAGGACGGCGCGCGACTCGACCCGGGGCGCATATACCAGCTCAAACGTGAACTGCTGGAGCTGAAACGGGCGGTGGTACCCCTCGGCCGACCCCTGGAGGAGTTGGCCACCCGGCCGATGCGGGTGATCGACCCGGAGATACAGGCCTACTTCCGCGACGTCTCCGACCACCTGTCCCGCGCCGCGGAACAGCTCGCGGCCTTCGACGAACTGCTCAACAGCATCCTTCAGGCACACCTCGCACAGGTCACGGTCGCGCAGAACGCGGACATGCGGAAGATCACGGCCTGGGCGGCGATCGTCGCCGTGCCGACCATGGTCTGCGGCGTCTACGGCATGAACTTCGACCACATGCCGGAGCTGCGCTGGCGGTACGGCTACGGACTGGTGCTGGGCGTGATAGCCCTCGCCTGTCTGGCGCTGCACCGCGGGTTCAGGCGGAACGACTGGCTCTGACCGGGACGGCACATCCGCCGGCCACCGGCCGGCGGGGAAGCGCCGGCTAACGCGAGAGGCAGGGAGAGCGTCAGCCGTTCCAGGCGGGGCGGCGCGGATCGTCGGCGCGCACCAGGACGTCCGCGGCCGCGGCGGGGTCGCTCTCGTCCGCGTAGCGTTCGAAGGCGGGCAGCGTCCACTGCTCCGTCTCGGGGGTACGACGGCGCAGCGCGCCGGGGGTGAGCAGAAGGTGGACGCTGAGGTCCAGGGGGAACCAGTGGCGCAGGAGGAACGGCCCGTGCAGCAGCAGGATGCCGCCGGGCGGAAGGTCGACGTAAGGCGTGCGGGTGGCACGGTCGGTGTCCGGGTCCCACAGGTCGGGCAGGACGCGTCCGTCGCCACCCGGTTCCAGAGGACCGAAGACCTCGCGCCACAGGGCACCGGTGTCGTACCAGCTGTCGTAGTAGGAGTCGGAGTCCCGGTGCCCGTGCTCGAACCGCAGGGAAGCGGGGCGCAGGAAACCGCCCGTCCCGACGGTCAGCGAGGGCCGCCCGAGGACACGGAGGGCGTCCGAGACCCGTTTCGCGAGGTCACCGGGGCGGGCGGCGGGGGCTCCGTCGAAGGCGACACGGCACCAGGCGCCGCCGTCGGCCGGCTTCAGATCGAGCAGACGCTCGGCGAGCAGGTCGCCGAGCCGGTCCCAGGTGATCGCTTCCCATCCCACAGGGCCCATGATGCGTCAGCCTCGGACGGGTGGACGAACACACACGGGCAGGAACGGCCACTCCGGGGTATGGCCCGGGGTGACGGCGCCAAGTGAACATGTCACGGGGGAGACAGAGATGACAGACGGCGGACGGCGTGCGGGCCGGAACCGCCGGTCCGGGACCTGGACCGGCGGGCGCGAACCGGAGCGGAAGCCGGAGATGGAACGGAAGCCGGAGCGGGAGCCGGAGCTGGGGCTGGAGCTGGAGCTGGAGCTGGAGCTGAGGCGAGCATGATCGACGGACCGTACTTCGTTCTGACCGTGCTGGGTGTGCTGGGGACGGGGCTGGTGGCCGGTGTCTTCTGCGGGTTCTCGACCTTCGTCATGAAAGGACTCGCCGCGCTGCCACCGGCGCAGGGCGTGGCGGCGATGCAGGCGATCAACGTCTCCGCGGTGACCCCGGCGTTCATGCTCGTCTTCGCCGGCTCGGCGGTGCTGTGCGCGGTCATAGCCGTGGTGACCTTCGTGCTGTGGCCGGACGAGGGCACGGTGGAGCTGCTGGTGGGCAGCGCGCTGTATCTCATCGGCTCGTTCGTGCTCACCATGGTCGCCAACGTGCCACGCAACGACGCGCTGGCCCGGTTGGAGCCCGGAACGGCGGAGGCGGCGGCGTACTGGCCCAGGTACGTGCGCGAGTGGACGGCGTGGAACCACGTCCGGACGGTCGCGTCGGCCGGCGCGGCGGTGTCGTACATATCGGCCCTCACCTGAGCGGCACCCCCGAGGGCAGGGCACCCACCCCGCCTGCCCTGCGACCCCATCACCCCGCTGCCCTGCGGAGGGCACCAGGCGGACGTATCGTGACAAGGAGACTGCGGCCGCCCACGCACGGCCTGACCCTGCGCACGCAAGGAAGACGGCCATGGCCGACCCCAAGGGATTCATCACCACGCCCCGCCAGGAGTGGCCCCGCAGGCCGGTGGAGGACAGGGTCCACGACTGGGACGAGGTCTACGTCCCGGGGGCCCTGCTGCCGATCATCGGGAAACAGGCGGACCGCTGTATGGACTGCGGCATCCCCTTCTGCCACGAGGCATGTCCGCTCGGCAACCTGATCCCCGAGTGGAACGATCTGGTCGCCCGGGAGGACTGGCGGGCGGCGAGCGACCGGCTGCACGCCACGAACAACTTCCCGGAGTTCACGGGACGGTTGTGCCCGGCGCCCTGCGAGGCGGGCTGTGTGCTGGCGATCAACCAGCCGGCCGTCACCATCAAGAACGTCGAGTGCGCGATCGCCGACCGGGCGTGGGAGGAGGGGCTGGCGCCTCCGCGTCCGCCGGACCGATTTTCCGGCCGGACGGTGGCGGTGATCGGGTCGGGGCCCACGGGGCTCGCCGCGGCGCAGCAGTTGACGCGGGCGGGGCACACGGTCGCCGTGTACGAGAGGGACGACCGGATCGGGGGGCTGATGCGGTACGGGATTCCCGAGTTCAAAATGGAGAAACACCATCTGGAGCGGCGGATCGATCAGATGCGGTCGGAGGGGACGAGGTTCCGTACGTCCATGACGATCGGGCAGGACATCGGGGCCGGCGAACTGCGGGCCCGGTACGACGCGGTCGTGGTCGCGACGGGTGCCACGGCGTGGCGGGACCTGGCGGTGCCGGGGCGGGAGTTGTCCGGGGTTCACCAGGCGATGGAGTACCTGCCGTTGGCCAACCGGGTGTGCGCGGGCGATCTGGCTGCCTCGCCGCTGTCCGCGGCCGGGAAGCACGTGGTCATCGTCGGCGGCGGCGACACGGGGGCGGACTGTCTGGGCACGGCGGTGCGGGAGGGTGCGGCTTCCGTGACCCAGTTGGACATCTACGCGCAGCCGGGCGCGGAACGCGACGAGGAGGTGGAGCCCTGGCCGACGTACCCGCGGCTGTACCGGCTGTCGGCGGCGCACGAGGAAGCGCGTGATCTGCGTTCCGCGCCGGTGGCACACGCGGATGCGCGGTTGTTCGCGGCGTCCACGCTGCGGCTCGCCGGTGACGCGGACGGGCGGGTCCGGGAGCTGCACCTGACCGGTGTGGACGCCGGGCGGCGGCCGTTGCCCGGCGCCGAGCGGGTACTCCCGGCCGACCTGGTGCTGCTCGCCCTCGGGTTCTCCGGACCGGACCGTGCGGACGGGCTGATCGGGCAGCTGGGGCTGCGGATGGAGGAGCGCGGCACGATCACGCGGGACGGGCGGTTCGAGACGAACGTGCCCGGGGTGTTCGTCGCGGGGGACGCCGCGCGGGGGCAGTCGCTCATCGTGTGGGCGATCGCGGAGGGCAGGGCGGTGGCGGCGGCCGTCGACGGGCATCTGACGGGCCGCCCGTCACGCCTGCCGGCGCCGATCGGCCCGTACGACCGGCCGATGACGGCCTGAGCGACGCCCACGGTCAAGCATCCCGTCAACCACGACCACCGGTCACCGACCACCCGCGACCCGCGACCCGCGACCCACTATCCGCCACCGACCACCGACCACCGGCCACCGGCCACCGGCCAAGGACCAGCGGTCACCGGACGCGTCGGCCCTGGCTCTCTTCCGGGCTCCCCGGCCGGTGCACGGCCCCCCTCACCGCTTGCGTGCCACCGCCCCGTAACCCGGGATGACGCCGTCGTCCTGGCCGGGGACCGGTTGGCCCAGGTCGGGGTGCCAGAGGTGGGGCACCTGGACGCCGGGGTCGACGAGGTCGAGACCGTCGAAGAAGCGGGTGAACTCCTCGCGGGTGCGCAGGGCCAGCGTGACCCCCGCGGCCTTGAGCTTCTCGGTGGCCGCGCGGGACTCCTCGGGCGTGAAGTCAGGGGTCGCGTGGGTCACCACCAGGTAGCTGCCGGACGGCAGTTCGGCCATCAGGCGGCGGACCAGCTCGTGCGCGCCGTCCTCGTCGGAGACGAAGTGCAGCAGCGCGATGAGCGACAGGGCGACGGGCCGGCCGAGGTCGAGTATCTTCCGTGCGCCGTCCAGGACGGCGTCCGGGTCGCGGACATCGGCCTGGAGGTACTCGGTCGCGCCCTCGGGGGTGCCACGCAGCAGCGCCGCGGCGTGGGCGAGCACGATGGGGTCGTTGTCGCAGTAGACGACGCGGGTGTCGGGTGCGATCCGCTGGGCGACCTGGTGCAGATTGGGCTCGGTCGGTATGCCCGTGCCCACGTCCAGGAACTGCCGTACGCCCTGGCCCGCCAGCCAGCGCGTGGCCCGCTGCATGAAGGCGCGGTTGACCCGCGCCATCACCGGCACCCTCGGGTCGAGGGTGAGCATCTGGCGGCCCATCTCCTCGTCGACGGGGTAGTTGTCCTTGCCGCCGAGGTACCAGTCGTACATGCGGGCGGGATGGGGTCTGCTCGTGTCGATCTCTACGGGCTGCTGTCCGGTCACGACGGACTCCAGAGGGGTAAGTCGGCGGGGTGTCGGAAGTGGACGATCATGTTCAGGTGCTGGCAATCACAGAGGAAGAGGCTTAGCAACAAGGGGTGTGCGGGTCAGGAGAGCAGGAAGTCCGCCTCTCCGGCCTTGGCGCCTTCGATGAAGGCCGTCATCTCGTCGGACGTGTAGATCAGCGCGGGTCCGTCGGGGTCGGTGGACTGGCGGACGGCGATGCGGCCGTCGGCGAGCTTCATCGCCTCCAGGCAGTTGCCGCCGTTGCCGCCGCTCCAGGGCTTGTGCCAGCCCTCGCTGCCCAGCTCGCGCGCGGGCATGCCGTTGTAGATCCGCTGGGCGCGGAACCGGGTGCCGGGCTGGGACGTGATGCGATCCATTACAGCTCCTTGCGGAGATCCCGGAGGATCTCTTTTGTGCGATGTGCCGTAGCGGCCTGCGCCGCCATGCGGTCCATGACCTCGAGGTAGGTGGCCACCTCGGCGCGCGCGTCCAGGTAGACGGCGCCGGTCAGGTACTCGCTGTAGACCATGTCCGGAAGTTCGGGCACGGCGAATCGGAACAGCACGAAGGGCCCGTACGTTCCCGGGTGCGGCCCGTTCGCGAACGGGACGACCTGGAGCGTGACGTGGGGCAGCTCCGTGGCCTCGAGCAACTTGTCGATCTGCTCTCGCATCACCTCCGGGCCGCCGACCGGGCGGCGCAGCACCGTCTCGTCCATGACGACCCACAGGCGGGGCGCGTCCTCTCGGGTGAGCAGTTCCTGGCGTTGCATCCGCAGATCGACGTGACGCTCTATGTCGTCGGGGCGGGTCTGGCCGATGGCGCCCGACTTCAGCACGCCGCGTGCGTAGTCCTCGGTCTGCAGGACTCCGGGGACGAAGTGCGGCTCGTAGGAGCGGATGAGCGCCGCGGCGCCCTCCAGGCTGACGTACATCGAGAACCAGCCCGGCAGGATGTCGTGGAAGCGCTGCCACCACCCGGGCTTGTTGGCGTCCTCGGCCAGCAGGACGAAGGCGTCGGCCTCCTCGTCGGAGATGCCGTACGCCTTCAGGAGCAGCTGGAGGTACGGGATCTTCAGCGCGACCTCGGCCATCTCCATACGGCGGACCGTGGCGGGGGCGACGCGGAGGATGCGGGCCGCTTCCTCGCGCTTCATCCCGGCGCTCTCCCGCAGGTCCAGCAGGCGTCGGCCGAGTACGACCTGGCCGACGGTCGGCGCGGACCGCGGTTCGCTCACCGCTCCACCTCCACGAAGAGTCCCGATATCGCGTGCGTGCTGAGCCGCCGGGCGGGCCGGTCTCCGTCCGCGAGCGCGCGCGGACAGCCCGGCGGCGCCCTCCGCAGATCCCGCAGAAGCTCTGCCTCGAGGTTCTGCTTCGAAGATCCGTCCCGTAGCTCCGGGCAGACCTTCGGCCGATCTGAAGTGGCGCCGCTCGACGTGCTGTTGCGAGCAGTGTGCCACGCCCGTCCAGAACGTCACACAGCACTCTGCAATTTTCAGAGTGACTCTTGCCAAGTGTTCTTGGCGGGGAGATAGTGGCAAGCGTGATTCCGTCCGCGCCTTTAGGAACAGAGGCCGCCGCGGGCCGCCCCCACGGCCCCGGCGCCGCCACGGGAGCCGTCCCCGCCGGGGCGACTGCCGAGCGCCGGTTCCGCTTCGAGCTGGCCGCCCACCCGGGTTCTCCCGCCCAGGCCAGACGCCTGACGCGGGCCCGGCTGACGGGCTGGTCGGTGTGTGAGGACACCTGCGACACGGCGGCGCTGGTCGTCTCCGAGCTGGTCACCAACGCGATCGTGCACACGGCGAGCAGACACATAGTGTGCGAGCTGCACGACCGCAGCGACACGGTGCGGATAGCCGTGCGTGACGAGGGGTGCGCGCCGGGTCAGCCCCAGCCGTCGTCCGGGCAGCAGCCCGAGGACGAGCACGGCAGAGGACTGTTCCTCGTCGACGCCCTCTGTCACTCCTGGGGCGCGCAGGAGCACGGTCCCGGGCTGCTGGTCTGGGCCGAGCTGCTCCGCGCGGCCGACGGGGCCGCGTCGGACGCCCCGGAGCCCCGTGACGACCTGGGCTGGGGCGCCCGCCCCAAGCCCGGCCCGCAGGACGACGGTCCGGGCGAACGGCCCGGCGACGGTTCGGACACAGCCGACGGTCCCGGCCCTGGCCACGGCAACGGCAACGGCAACGGCAACGGCAACGGCAACGGCAACGGCAGACTCGCGCGCACCGGCGAACCCGCGCGCACCGGCGAGATCGAGACCCACGCGCGCGTGGAGGACATCGTCCCCGCGCGGTCACGCCGGAGGACGGAGGAGGAAGGTCTGTGAGCGCAGCATCCGGAGGCCGGGTACTCGGCCTGGACACGCTGGTCCGCCTCCAGCGCCGGCTGAACGCGCCGCGGACGCCGCACCGCCTCTCCGTGCCCGACGGCATGAACGCTCCGCTGGGGTGCGACGCGGTGGCGGTCCCTCCGATCCTGGGCCAGCAGGTGCTGCCACGGCTGCCTCGCGTGGGGTGCGTCTACGCCGACGAGGCGCACTGGTGGTGGCTGGTTCCCTCGGACTCGGACTACGCCATGGAGTGGCCGGCTCCCGCGCGGTACGCCTCCGGAGCGGTCGTGTGCGACTCCCCCGACATGCCCGGCCTCATCTACCGGCCGGACGGCGAGGTGCCCTACACCCCGCCCATCCCCCTCTATCTCGCGGTGTGCCGGCTCACGGGCACCACACCGACCTGGTCGAGGCCGGTCTCCGCGTGAGCCCGGCCGGCGGCGCGCCTCAGGCGGCGGCGTCACCGGCTGCGTCGCCACCCCGCACGATCACCAGGAACATGTCCGTCGCGAGGTCCATGACGACCTCGGCGGGCAGTCCCTCCTGACGCCGGGCGTGTGCGAATTCCTCGGCCGGCCAGGACCCCCGCGGTCCGCCGGCGGGAAAGCGCTCGATCACCGTTCGACCGTTCACCCTGCCACCTCCATCTGACGCTACGCTCGTAGAGTTAAACGCCAACGATGGGGTGAACGCCTCGCGAAGTGACGCTATCGAGACGTAGCTGACACTGGTTCACCGCAAAGAGTGAGCGGATTCTCGTTCCTCCGGCCGTTTCGGCCACTCTCCGTGGCGGGGACGTTCAGTCCTCGTACTCATCGTGGTATCGGACGCGCTCACTTCCCGCAGGGGCCCCGAGAGCCGACGCGCGTCCCACCGGTTCCTCCCATTCCTCCTGACGCCCCAGTGCCGTGAGGTCCAGCAGGCTGGTGGTGGAGCCGAGGCAGTCGAGGCCGCGCTCGTACGTCGAGTACGTGTGGAAGACGCGGTCCCGGTCGCGCAGGAAGCAACTGAGGCCCGGCCGTTCGACCAGTTCCCCCTCGTGTTCCAGGGTGACCTCGAAATCCTCGTTGAAGTCGCTGACGAACGACGAGTACCAGGGCACCGTCCAGCCCATCCGCGCCTTGAACGGCAGGATCCGCGGATATGGCGCCCGGGACACCACCGCGAACGACGTGTCGCGGGCCCGCAGATGCGCTAGGTGCCCGACCTGGTCGAGGAAGGCCGAGCAACTGCGGCAGCCGGCGTCCCAGTCGGGAGCGAACATGAAGTGGTCGACAACGAGTTGCCGCCGTCCCTCGAACAGGTCGAGCAGCGTCGCCTTCCCGTCGCCGCCCTCGAACACGTACTCCTTGGTGATCTCCACCATCGGCAGCCCGCGCCGTTCGGCGTTCAGAGCGTCACGCGCGCGTGTGGCCGCCTTCTCTCTGACCAGCAGGGTCTCGCGCGCCGCGCGCCACTCCTGGCGGGAGACGATCTCGGGAAGCGACATGGGCTCCTCCTGTGCAACGGTCCGTCAGGAGGTCGACCCGCGGGGACGGCGAAACTCATCGCGCGGCGCGCGGAATTCTTTCCGCCGCGTGCCCGGCGCTCCCGTTCCCGGTGCTCCCGTTCCCGGGAACACCGGGCCGGGGGCCGGGTCAGGTGTCGTACGTCTGCACGCGCCTGCCGTGACCGCGGTCCAGCAGCGCGGGGAGCCGGCGTTCCAGCTCCCGCACCACGCCGGGGACGTCGAGGGTGAGCAGCTCACGGTCCCGCATCAGCACCTTGCCGTCGACGATGGTCGTACGCACGTCCGACGAGCGGGCGCTGTGCACGAGGGTCGCGGCGAGGTCGTGCACAGGCTGGGTGTGCGGCCCGGTGAGGTCGACCAGAACGATGTCGGCGCGCCGGCCCGGCGCGATGCTGCCGACCGTGCCGCCCAGGCCGACCGCGCGGGCGCTCTGCAGCGTGGCGTGGTGCAGCGCCTGCCGTGCGGTCAGCCAGCGGGGATCGCCCTCGCTCTGCTTCTGGATCAGGGCGGTGAGCGCCATCGACTCCCACACGTCGAGGGAGTTGTTGGAGGCGGCGCCGTCCGTGGCGAGGCCCACGTCCACGCCGATGTCCCGCAGCGCGCGGACGGGTGTGGTGGTGGGCCAGGCGAACTTGAGGTAGCCGCGGGGCGCGGTCGCCACCGCCGTACGGCCGTCCGCGCGCGCCAGGGCCGGCAGGTCGCGTCCGAGGATGCCGGTGCCGTGGGCGATCAGTACGTCGGTGTCGAGGACGCCGGTGCGTTCCAGCACGCCGATCGGGGTGACGCCGTGCCGGGCGAGGCTGGCCTCGGTCTGGTCGCGGTTCTCGGCGGCGTGCAGATGCACGGGCAGGCCGTGTTCCCGGGCGAGCGCGGCGGTGATGGTGAGATCGGCGTCGGTGACGGTGTAGGGGGCGTGCGGGGCGAGGGCAGTGGTGATCCGGCCGCCCGCGTCACCACGGCGCCGCAGCGCGAAGTCCAGGGACTGTTCGCGCCCCTCGCGCCCCTGCGTGGAGAAGTACGCCTGGCCGAGCAGCGCCCGCAGACCGCACTCGGCGACGACGTCGGCCACCGTGTCCATGGCGAAGTAGTGGTCCGCGAAGCAGGTCACGCCGGCCCGGATCATCTCGGCGCAGGCGAGCCGGGCTCCCAGTTCGACGTCCCGGGCGGCGAGGTTCGACTCCACCGGCCAGACGACGTCGTTGAACCACTCCTCCGTGGGCAGGTCCTCGGCCAGGCCGCGCAGGGCGGCCATCGGGGCGTGCGTGTGGCAGTTGATCAGACCGGGGAGCGCGACCTGGCCGCGGGCGTCGATGCGTTCGGCCGCGGGCAGGGCGGCACCGGCGGCGGCGCTCGTCACGGCCTTGACGACGCCGTCCCGCACGACGACGGCCGCGTCGTGCGCGAAGGCGACGCACTCCAGATCGGCCGGCCCACCCGGACCATTTGTACCGCCCGTACCGCCCGTACCGGCCGGCCCGCCCGGACCATCCCTATCGGCCGGATCGCCCCTCCCGGCCGGATCACCCCTCCCGGCCGTACTGGCCGTACCGGCCGGGGGCGCCCCGTGTACGAGGACGGTGCATCCGGTGATGACGAGATCGGCGGGAGTCGCGGGATCGGCGGGATCTGCGGACTGCGTCATGTGGCCAACGTACGGCGCGGACGCCGACGCCCGGGACGGTGCGCGCCGAACGGCGCGTGCGCCCGCGTACGCCCCGGCTCAGCCCGCGAGCGGCAGACCGGGCGAGCCCTTCGAGCCGGGCGAGCCCTTCGAACCGGTCGAGCGGCGCAGGCCGACCCGGCCGCGGCGTTCCGCCAGTTCGTCGCGGAGCTCGGCGAGGCGCTCGACGTGCCGGGACGTGAGCCGTCCGGCGTCGTCCAGGTGCACGGCGCAGGAGGTGGTCGTGTCGACGAGCCGTTCGAGAACGGCCGCGACCTCGTCCGCGCCCGCTGAGTGCCGGGCGAGGGCGGGCAGCTCGGCCGTGGCGAGCGCGATCGCGGACCGGGCCTCGGCGAGCGTCCGGTACGCCTCGCGGCGGAGCGTCCAGCGCCGTGCGCGGTCGTCCGAGGCGCTCAGGACGTGCCGGAGGTAGGCATCGGCCGCGTCCGCGGCCCGTTCCAGCCGGTCCCGTACCCCTCCGCCGTGCTGTCCGGGCATCGGCAGATGCCCGACGATCAGCACGATCGCGCAGGCCAGGAAGGTTTCGACGATCCGGCTCCAGGACGCCTGGTCGTCACCGCCGAGCATCGCCAGGGCGAGGACGAGCAGCGTGGCGACTGCGGTCAGCGCGGCGAAGTGCCGGTTGGCGACCGGGATCAGCGCGCCGCTGACGGCGACGACGGCGACCAGTCCGGCCGGCTGCGGCAGCACCGCGGCGAGCCCGGCGAAGAGGACCGCGCCCAGCACGGTGCCCGCGGCGCGGCACAGCGTCCGGGAGAGCAGCGGCCCGAGGTCGGGCTTGACCAGGAAGGTCGCCGTGACCGGCAGCCAGTACCAGTGTGTGTGGTGCAGGACCTGGGCGACGGCCACACTGCTGCCGTAGCAGAGCGCGACCCGCATGCCGTACTCGCGTCCGGCGGGGCCGACGGCGACGCCCAGCAGATCCTTGACGCCGCGGCGACGGCGGTGCAGCGTGTCGGGGCGCCGGTCGCCGCTTCCGTCGCCGCGGCCGTCACCGCGCCCGTCCTCGGTCCCGCCTTCGCTCCGGTCTCCGCGCCGGTCGAACATCTCGGCGGCGTGCAGCAGCGCGTCGTCCAGGGCACGCAGCTCGGGCCGGTGCCGCGCCGGTGCGGGCAGCGGCCCGGTGTGGTCGCCGGTCCGTACGGCGGTGGCCAGCCGCCGGGAGCCCTCCGCTGCCCGTGCGGGCAGCGGGTCCCCGGCCCAGGCGAGCGCGGTCGCCGCCTCGGCGAGCGGGAGCGCGGCGGCGTACTGGGCGTGCAGTCGCCGCTCGGCCGCGGACCGGGTGTACCGCCGCAGCCGGGGCCCGGCCAGCGCATCCTGCGCGTGGTCGAGGGCGGCGGTCAGCGCGGCCCGCCTGGCGGTGGCCTGCGGGGTGCCGGCGGCGACGAGGAGCGCGGCGACGGCGTCGTACACGGCGGCGACGGCGTCCCGCTCCCCGTCGAAGCGGTGGTAGTCGGCGGCGCGGAACGCGGAACGCGGCGTTCCGGCGACGGCGCCCGGGGCGGGCATCACCAGGCAGAGCAGGAGCAGCAGGCCCGCTCCCGCGAGGTAGGCCAGCGCCCGCTCCCACGGGGCGTCGGAGGACTGCATGCCGGATCCGACGGCGGCGGCGACGAGCACCTGCGACCCGGCGGCGGAACCGACCCGGCCCACGGCGCTGAAGCCGCCGGCGACCAGCCCGAGCAGGGTGAGCAGCACGGTGAGCACGACGGGGCCGGTGTGGTGGCCGGCGTATGTACCGGCGCACACGCCGGCGGCTCCGGCGAGCGCCGGTACGCCGAGCCGCTGCACGGAGGAGCGCCGGCTCCCGGGCCGGTCGCTGAGCCCGGCGAGCATGGCGCCGATCGCGGCGACGACCCCGAGGGAGGTGACGCCGAGCGCGACGGCCGCCCCCACCAGCGGCCCGGCGACCAGCGCGCCCCGCACGACGGCACGCCACGGCACCGGACCGCGCTGGGCGCGGAGGGCATGGGCGAGCCAGGGCGGAAGCGCGAGGGCTGGGCTGCGGCGGGACACGGCACGGCCTCCTGTCGTCTCGGCGAGGGCGGAATGAGCCTTCGGGCGACGGTGGCCGGGGCTGGCACACGCTCACCGGGAGCGTGTGCGCTTACCAGGGTAAAACGTGTTTGTACAGAGAAGCGAACGGCTGCGTTTCCGCGACATGACGCGCGAGACGGCAGGGGCGCGCGAGGGGTCTTCGGCAGCCCTCAGCCGCGTGCGGCGGCGGGCACGGCGCGTTCCAGCAGTGTCCGTACGTCGCCGACGGCCGCGGTGAGGTTCTTCGGATCGGCGTCCAGCCCTGTCACCAGGGTGTCGACGGCACCGAGTCCGGCCCGCTCCACCAGGCCCTTCTCGTTGCTCACCCACTCGCCCCGCGCCGCCAGAGGGTGGCCTCGGCCGTGCCCCACCAGCGGCCGGGTGCGGACCGGCGCAGTGGCTCCGGACAGGCGGGGTGGGGCAGATCACCTCGCAGGGTGCGGTTGACCGCCCGTTCGGCGACGACCAGGTAGGTCGGGATGCCCGCGAGATGGAACATCAACGGCTCGACGCGGAAGCGGCCCGCCGCCGCCCCAGGCGCCCAGGTCGCCGACCTCGCCCTCCCAGCCGACGGCGCGCAGGTCGGCCGGGTCGAAGGGACCCCGGTAGTAGACGGACAGGTCCCAGTCGCTGTCGGGGCGATGGGTTCGCTGGGCGCGGGACCCGCCGAGGGCGACCGCGCGGACGGCGGGCAGCGCGGCGAGCCGGTCGGCGGTGGAGTCGAGGAACTCCTGATAAGAGTGATCGGGCTGATCGGGTCGACTGAAGTGTGCATGACTCTCTCAGCAGTCGGCGACGCGCGCGTACCCGTCCGTGGCCGCCACCAGCAGTTCCGTCATGTCGGGTGCTCCGGCGTCGTGCCCGACGTCGTCCGCGAGGCGCAGCTCGCTCGTGGGCCAGGCGTGGTGCAGGCGCCAGACGACGCCGAGCAGGTTGCCGGGGTCGAGAACGCCCTGGACCAGGGTGCCGGGGATGCCCGCGAGCAGGTGCGCGTCGCGCAGCACCACGCCCTCGTCGTTGGCCGAGCCGTCCTCACCGGCCTTGCCTTCCTCGCCCTCGCCCAGGAAGTGGTCGTTGCCCCAGTAGTGCGTCACCGTCCGCGCGAAGGAGTACCGGAACACCGGATCCTCGTAGCGCGGTACCGAGCGCGGCGGGAGGGACGCGATCGCCGTCTCCCAGTCGGTCCAGGCGCGCGCGGCCCGCTCGCGCGTGCTCGGGTCGGGCGACTCCAGCAGCCGGTTGTACGCGGCGGCCGGATTGCCGTCCCGCTCGTTCTCGGGAACGAGCGCGAGAAAGTCCTGAAAAGCCGCCGGGAAGAGTTTGCCGAGCCCTCGCGTCATAAGCGAGACCTCTTGGTTCGAGCCGGTCGCGACAGCCGTAAGCACCAGTTCCGTCACGGCCCCGGGGTGCGTCTGCGCGTACCGCAGTCCGAGGACGGAGCCCCACGACACACCCCACACCAGCCACCGTTCGATGCCCAGGTGACGGCGCAGCTTCTCCAGGTCGCCGATGAGGTGAGCGGTCGTGTTGACGCTCATGTCGGTCTCGTACGCGCTCGCGTGCGGTGTCGAACGTCCGCAGCCCCGCTGGTCGAGCAGCACGATCCGGTACGCGTCCGGGTCGAAGTAGCGGCGGAAGGACGGGTTCGCCCCGGACCCGGGACCTCCGTGCAGCACCACGGCGGGCTTGCCCCGCGGGTTGCCGCAGGTCTCCCAGTGGACGCTGTTGCCGTCACCGACATCGAGCATGCCGTGGTCGTACGGTTCGATCTCCGGATACAGGCCCATCCGCGCACGCTAACCCGGCTGCGACGGCCCCGTCGTCCCTTTTACGGTGGGCCACCGGCCGCTCTGCTCCGAGCCGCCCGCCGGTCTACTCGGAGCAGAGCGGCCGCTTCACCCCGGGCAGCCCCGCCGTCCGAGCCGCCGTGGCGAGGACGTCGCGCAGCATCTCGGGGGTGAGGCGGCCGGTGAAGGTGTTGCGCTGGCTCACGTGGAAGCAGCCGAAGAGATCGAGGGCGTCGCCCCCGTCGTCGGCGTCCAGGGTGACGCGCGCGCCGTGCGCGAACGCGGGGCGCGGCCGGGGCACCGTCCAGCCCGCCTCGGTGAACGCGGGCAGCGCGGCCTGCCAGCCGAACGCGCCGAGCACGACCACGGCCCGCACGGTCGGCCGCAGGAGCCGCAGTTCCCGCACGAGCCAGGGCCGGCAGGTGTTCCGTTCCTCCGGTGTGGGTTTGTTGGCGGGCGGGGCGCAGTGCACCGGCGAGGTGACGCGCACGCCGAGCAGTTCGAGGCCGTCGTCGGCGGAGACGGCGGTGGGCTGCGAGGCGAGGCCCACGTCGTACAGCGCCCGGTACAGCACGTCACCGGAGCGGTCACCGGTGAACATCCGCCCCGTACGGTTCCCGCCGTGGGCCGCCGGGGCCAGCCCGACGATCAGCAGCCGGGCGTCGGCCGGTCCGAAGCCGGGCACCGGGCGGCCCCAGTACGTCCAGTCGGCGAAGGCGGCGCGCTTGGTGGCGGCGACCTCCTCGCGCCAGGCGACCAGGCGCGGACAGGCCCGGCACCCCGCGATCCGCCGGTCGAGTTCGATGAGGCCGCTGGTGTCCATCCCTCCACCGTAGGGCCCGTACGGATCGCCCGGCCCGGCCACGCTCCCGGGCCGGGCGGCTAAGGTCGGGGCATGGCTTCCGAGCGCGACGAGCACAGGGACGGCACGGGGACCCGCGTACGGGGTCCCGAGGACGCCGAGAGCGGCCCCCGCGGCGGGGCCGCCGAAGGCACCTTGGATCCCAAGGTCGCCGCAGCCGTCGCGGCCGCCGAGGCGGCCGGGCCGTCCGCCGGCGGTACCGTCCGCGTCGACAGCTGGATCTGGGCCGTCCGCCTGGTCAAGACGCGCTCCGTCGGCGCGACCGCCTGCCGGGGCGGGCACGTGAAGGTGAACGGTGAGCGGGTCAAGCCCGCGTACTCGCTGCGCGTCGGCGACGAGGTCCGCGTGCGCCACGAGGGCCGGGAACGCGTCGTCGTCGTGAAGCGGCTGATCCGCAAGCGGGTGGGCCCGCCGGTCGCCACGCAGTGCTACGTCGACAACTCCCCGCCGCCCCCGCCGCGGGAGGCCGTCGCCCCCGTCGCCCTCCGCGACCGCGGCACGGGCCGGCCGACCAAGCGCGACCGCCGCGAACTGGAGCGCCTGCGCGCGCTGAACAGCCTCAAGGACCGCCCCGGCGGTCACTGACCCACCACGTTCCGCACCCCGCCGGCCGGCCCTGCCGGCCCTCCCGCTCCTCTCGGTGCCCGTGACACCTCGTCACGGGCACCGCCGCGTTCCCGTCCCACCCCGGGCAGAGGCGGTTCCCGCCCCGGGTGGAGGCGGGCGACGCGACGACGCCCCATCGACGCGGCACCACTCCCGCTGCTAGACCTGCACTCGCACAGAAATCCGCACCACCCGAACCACCACTCACCGCACCACCCGCACCACCCGCACCACTTGCACTACCTGCACCACCTCCACCCACCCTTCCAGGAGGAGCATGTGAGAGCACGTCGCGCGGCCGTCCGGGCTGCCTCGGCACTCGTCGTCACCTTCGCGCTGACCGGCGCCCTCGCGGGTCCCGTCGCCGCGGCACCCGGCGAGGACGCACGGACCACGACCGGGACGGTCGCCACCGCGACCACCCCGGTCACGCACGAGGAGAACGACCGTGTCCCCGAGGGCTCGGTCTGGACCCAGCACTACTTCCCGTCCGCGGACGACTCCGGCACCGAACTCCACGCCGACGTCCTGCTGCCGGAGAACCTGCCCAAGAAGAAGAAGGTCCCGGTCATCCTGTCGATCGGTCCCTACTTCGCGCACGCGGGCCAGACCGGTCCGGAGGGCTGGACGCACACCGGCCCCTCCGCCCGCTTCAACGACTTCATCGAGGGCGCCGACCTGTTCGACAACGGCTACGCCTTCGTCATGGTCGACCTGCGCGGCTTCGGCGGCTCCACCGGCTGCCTCGACTGGGCCGGGCCCGGCGAGCAGGCCGACGTCGAGGCCGCCGTCGACTGGGCCTCGAAGCAGCCCTGGTCCACCGGCGCGGTCGGCATGTACGGCAAGTCGTACGACGCCGTGACGGGTCTGATCGGCAACAACCTGGACCAGCGCGCGCTGAAGGCCGTCGTGGCCCAGGAGCCCGTGTGGGACATGTACCAGTACATCTACTCAAACGGCGTCCCCCGTCCGAACGTGACCGGCACCGCCGGCGCCTACAACTCCATCGCCACGATGGCCCCGATGACGGACGACGACGCTCGCTACCAGGCCAACGCCCGCTACGAGGGCACCCACCCGGAGTGCCTCACGGAGAACTCGGCCGGGTACCGAATAGCCGACCAGTGGGACGCCCACTGGACCTCCCGTGACCTGGCCGCACTGGCCAAGGGCAGCGACACCCCGCTCTTCGTCACCCAGGGCTTCATCGAGAACAACACCAAGCCCGAGGAGATGGAGGAGTACCTCGACAACCACACGGGCGTCGAGCGCGGCTGGCTCGGCCAGTGGGACCACGTCCGCGGCGGCGACCGCGTCGAGGACGGCCGTCTGGCCATGGGCCGTGAGGGCTGGTACGAGGAGACGCTCTCCTTCTACGACCAGTACCTCAAGGGCATCAAGCCGACGGTCCGCTACCCGGCGTACTCCGTCGAGGACTCCACCGGCGCCTGGCGTGCCCAGCGCACCTGGCCGGTCGTCGAACGCGACGTCAAGCTCTCGCTGGGCGGCGGCTCCTACGTGGACGACGGCGGGGTCTCGGCACAGGCCGAGCTGACCGCCGCCGGGACCCCGGTCCCGAAGCGGTCGCAGCCGTCGGGCAAGTGGGACATGGAGAACGCGCCGGCGACGGAGCAGACCGCCCCGAAGGGACTGGCCGAGGCCCAGGCCGAGAGCCAGCGGGCCGGTGAGGTCACCTCCAGCTTCTTCGTGTGGTCGGAGCCGGTGAAGCGCGACGTGCGCGTCACCGGTACCCCGCGGATCACGCTGAACGCCAAGGGCGAGGGCAACATCATGCTCAAGCTCTACGACGTCGCTCCGGACGGCAGCGCCGTCATGTTCGACGAGCAGGTCTCCCTGGTGGACTCCGGACGGCTGGCCGTCGACCTGAAGTCGACCGACTGGACCCTGGCCTCCGGACACGTGCTCGCCGTGGAAATCGGTTCCATCCAGACCGGCTCGTGGCGTGACACGCCGTCCGGCGAGACCATCAAGGTCAGTGACGCGCGCCTGCGGCTGGCCCTGGACGACCCGGCCGACGACGCCCCCACGCAGGGCGACCGCTCACCGTTCCTGGACACCTATCTGAGCCAGTACACGGTGCCGCTCCCGGCCGGTACGCCGTCGTTCACGGTGCTCCCGGGCGGACGCCTCTGACGTCCGGGCCGTGTCCGTGATCAGGTCACGGGCACGGCCCGCACCCATGTCCGGTCCTCCGTCAGATACCGGTCCACCGCGAGCCCCGACTCCGCCAGCGCCTCCTCGAACTGCTCCCGTGTCGGCGGTGTGCACGAGGAACGACGCGAGCAGCACCACGTCGAACGTCTCGTCCAGGTCGAGGTCCTCGATGGGGGCGCATATCGTCCGTGCCCCGCGGACTCGCTCCAGCATCTCGGGGAACTCGTCCACGGCGGTGACCGTGAATCCCCGCTCCCGCAACGGGTGGGTCATGCGCCCGACTCCGCTGCCCAGCTCCAGGATGTGGGCGCCCGCCGGCACGGCCGACGCGATGATGTCCGGTCCGTCCCCGAGGGACAGCCGTGAGTAGAGCTCGACCGCACAGCCGTCGGGGGTGAGGGCCCCGGGGCCCGTCCCCTGGTGTCCCGCTCGCATTCTCAGCTCCATACCCGCCCAACGGCCCGTGCCGCCGCGGCCGTTCCCACCTGCGGGTTAGTCACCCGAACGAGTGAGCGAAGCGTCAGCCGTCGAACCGGGCGCGTCGCAGATACTGCGGATTGGGGTCCAGCGCGGCGGCCAGCCGGAAGTGGCGGCGCGCCGGGTCCGGCCGGTTCTGCCGCTCGTAGGTCCGGGCGAGGGCGAAGTGGGCGAAGGCGTTGTCCGGCTCACGCTCCAGGACGACGGTGAACTCCAGCTCGGCGGGGCGCAACTGCGCGGCGGCGAAGAACGCACGGGCGCGCAGCAGCCGCGCGGCGGTGTTCTCCGGGTGCGCGGCGATCACGCTGTCCAGCAGCTGCACCGCGCCCCTGGGGTCCCGCGCCGCGAGCAGTTGCTCGGCGGCACGGAAGTCGATCACGTCCGTCTCCGGCGTCCGTCCGGTCGATCCGCTGGTCTCGGGCACGGCAGAGTCCTTCCCTCACTGGGACCGTTCAACGCCCGTGCGGGCAGCGCTATTCCTGGGAACCCCGGGACGGCCCCTGCTCCCCGGTGGCCCCACGCGCTCCGCGCGCCTCACGCACCCCACGCGCCCCACGCGCCAGTTCGTCCCAGACCTCCTTCACCCGGCGTCCGAGGTCCTCCAGCGGTACGTCGTTGTCGATGACGATGTCCGCGATCTCCAGGCGCTGTTCGCGCGTGGCCTGGGCGGCCATGCGGGCGCGGGCGTCCTCCTCGGTCATGCCGCGCAGCCGCACCAGCCGGTCGAGCTGGGTGGCGGGGTCGGCGTCGACGACGACGACGAGGTCGTAGAGGGGGGCGAGGCCGTTCTCGGTCAGGAGCGGCACATCGTGGACGACCACCGCGTCCTCGGCGGCGGCCTGCTCCAGTTCGGCGGACCGGGCGCGCACCAGGGGGTGCACGATGGAGTTCAGGACGCCGAGCCGTTCCTTGTCGGCGAAGACGACGGAGCCCAGCTTCGGCCGGTCCAGGGCGCCGTCGCCGGTGAGCACCTCCTCGCCGAAGGCGGCCACGACCTCGGCCAGCCCCGGCGTGCCGGGCTCGACCACCTCGCGGGCGATGCGGTCCGCGTCGATCAGCACGGCGCCGCACTCGACGAGCAGCCGTGACACCTCGCTCTTGCCGGCGCCGATCCCGCCGGTCAGGCCCACTCTCAGCATGAGCGGAAGCTTAGGGCCCGCCTCCTCGGCGGGGGTGCCCGGCTCTAGTTGTCGCCCTCGCGTTCCGCCAGGAAGCGTTCGAACTCGCGGCCGATCTCGTCCGCCGACGGGATCTCGACGGGCTCCGCGAGCATGTTGCCGCGGGTCTCGGCGCCGGCGGCTGCGTCGTACTGGTGCTCAAGGCCCTGTACGAGCGAGGTGAGTTCCTCGTCGCCCTCCTGGATCTGCCGGTCGATCTCCGTCTGGGTGCGGTGCGCCTGGGTGCGCAGGGAGTGCGCGACGCCGGGGAGCACAAGGCCGGTCGCGGCCGTGATGGCCTCCAGGACGGTCAGCGCGGCGTCCGGGTAGGCGGAGCGGGCGATGTAGTGCGGGACGTGCGCGGCGACGCCGAGCGTGTCGTGGCCGCCCTCCGTGAGCCGGTGTTCGACGAGTGCCTCGGCGCTGCCGGGCACCTGAGCCTCCTCGAACGGGCTGCGGTGGCCGGGAACGAGGTCGGAGCGGCTGCCGTGCGGGGTGATGCCGACGGGACGCGTGTGCGGGACGCCCATCGGAATGCCGTGGAAACTGACGGACAGGCGGACGCCGAGGCGCTCCACGATCTGTCCGACGGCCGCCGCGAAGCGCTCCCACTCGACGTCGGGTTCCGGGCCGGACAGCATCAGGAAGGGTGCCCCGGTGGCGTCCTGGACGAGCCGGACCTCCAGGGAGGGCACCTCGTAGTCGGTGTAGCGGTCGCGCTTGAACGTCAGCAGCGGGCGGCGGGCCCGGTAGTCCACGAGCCGGTCGTGGTCGAAGCGCGCGACCACCTGGTGGGGCAGTGAGTCGAGCACCTCGTCGACGATCTGGTCCCCGGTCTCACCGGCGTCGATGTAGCCGTCGAAGTGGTAGAGCATGACAAGGCCGGCCGACTCCTGGGCGAGCGCCATGTCGACCACGGCCAGGCCCTTCGGCTCCCATGTGTACAAATCCTGCGGATCAAGCACTGTGGCGGTCCTCCCTTGTCTTCCCCAGGGTGGAACGTCCGCAGGCGCCCGTGCATTCCCGCCCGAGCCCCCGTCGGGGTCGACGTCCCGGCGGCGAAGACCTCGCTGCGGGAGGGCACGCCGCCGAGTCGCTCGCCGGGGGTGCGCGCGGCGCCGGGGTCGACGGTGACGGAGTGCGCCGGCGTTGCTGCCGGTGAACACCTCGGCCTCGACGCCGAGTTCGTAGGCGCTGGTGGGGCCGGAGACGCGGGAAGGCCCCGCTCCCCCGAAGGGGAGCGGGGCCTTCCACCAGGGCCTCGCTGAGGTCCGCCCGTGGGCGAGGATCAGCTCTGGCCGCCGGCCAGCTTCTCGCGCAGAGCGGCGAGCGCCTCGTCCGACGCCAGGGCGCCGGAGTTGTCGCCGCCCTCGGAGGAGTACGAACCGCCACCGGACGCGACCGGAGCCGCACCCGCGACGTCGCCACCCTCGGCAGCGGCCTTCTCGTCCGCCTCGCGGGACTTGATGACCTGCGCCTGGTGCTGCTCGAAGCGGGTCTGCGCCTCGGCGTACTGGGTCTCCCACGCCTCGCGCTGGGTCTCGTAGCCCTCGAGCCAGTCGTTGGTCTCGGGGTCGAAGCCCTCGGGGTAGATGTAGTTGCCCTGGTCGTCGTAGGACGCGGCCATGCCGTACAGGGTCGGGTCGAACTCGACCGCCGACGGGTCGGCACCGAAGGACTCGTTGGCCTGCTTCAGCGAGAGGCTGATGCGACGACGCTCGAGGTCGATGTCGATGACCTTGACGAAGATCTCGTCGTTGACCTGGACGACCTGCTCCGGGATCTCCACGTGGCGCTCGGCCAGCTCGGAGATGTGGACCAGACCCTCGATGCCCTCGTCCACGCGGACGAACGCACCGAACGGAACCAGCTTCGTGACCTTGCCGGGCACGACCTGGCCGATCTGGTGGGTGCGGGCGAACTGCTGCCACGGGTCTTCCTGGGTCGCCTTCAGCGACAGGGAGACGCGCTCGCGGTCCATGTCCACGTCGAGAACCTCGACGGTGACTTCCTGGCCGACCTCGACAACCTCGGACGGGTGGTCGATGTGCTTCCAGGAGAGCTCGGAGACGTGGACCAGACCGTCGACGCCACCCAGGTCCACGAAGGCACCGAAGTTGACGATCGAGGAGACGACGCCGGAACGGACCTGACCCTTCTGGAGGGTCGTGAGGAACGTCTGGCGGACCTCGGACTGGGTCTGCTCCAGCCAGGCACGGCGGGACAGGACCACGTTGTTGCGGTTCTTGTCCAGCTCGATGATCTTCGCCTCGAGCTCCTTGCCCACGTAGGGCTGGAGGTCGCGGACGCGGCGCATCTCGACCAGGGAGGCCGGGAGGAAGCCGCGGAGGCCGATGTCGAGGATGAGACCACCCTTGACGACCTCGATGACGGTACCGGTGACGATGCCGTCCTCTTCCTTGATCTTCTCGATGGTGCCCCAGGCACGCTCGTACTGGGCGCGCTTCTTCGAGAGGATCAGGCGGCCTTCCTTGTCCTCCTTCTGGAGAACAAGGGCCTCGATCTCGTCACCGACGGCGACGACCTCGTTGGGGTCGACGTCGTGCTTGATCGAGAGTTCGCGGCTCGGGATGACACCTTCGGTCTTGTAACCGATGTCGAGCAGGACCTCGTCCCGGTCGACCTTCACGATGACGCCGTCGACGATGTCGCCGTCGTTGAAGTACTTGATCGTCTCGTCGATCGCGGCGAGGAAGGCTTCCTCGTTACCGATGTCGTTGACCGC
>NZ_JAVRHI010000004.1:0-57380 GCF_034105845.1 Streptomyces sp. CRN 30
GAAGATGGAGAAGGCCGTCGTGGTCGCCAAGGAGGACTTCGCCGCGATCCGCACCGGCCGTGCGCACCCGGCGATGTTCAACAAGATCGTGGCCGACTACTACGGCGCGCCGACGCCGATCAACCAGCTGGCCTCGTTCTCGGTGCCGGAGCCGCGCATGGCCGTCGTGACGCCGTTCGACAAGAGCGCGCTGCGCAACATCGAGCAGGCCATCCGCGACTCGGACCTCGGCGTCAACCCGAGCAATGACGGCAACATCATCCGGGTGGTGTTCCCCGAGCTCACCGAGGAGCGCCGCCGCGACTACATCAAGGTCGCCAAGGGCAAGGCGGAGGACTCCAAGGTGTCCATCCGCTCGGTCCGCCGCAAGGCCAAGGACGCCATCGACAAGCTGGTCAAGGACGGCGAGGTCGGCGAGGACGAGGGCCGCCGCGCGGAGAAGGAACTCGACGACACCACCGCGAAGTACGTCGCCCAGGTGGACGAGCTCCTCAAGCACAAGGAAGCCGAGCTGCTCGAGGTCTGATGAACGACTCTTCCTGGGGAGCGCCGCCACAAGCCGGGTACTGGGGGCCGTCCGACCGAGGACCTGTCCAGGGGGCCGCCCCGGCGGGTCCCGCGTACGATGCGCATCAAGCGCAGCAGACTCGGCCCATGCCCATCGTGCCCGACGTCCCCGCGCATGGCGGGAACCAGGATGACGACCGGGGGGCCGCCCGGCCGGGCGGCCCCCCGGTCCGCGACGAGATGCCGCCGGCGCGGTCCCGCAGGGCGGCGCCGCAGGAACCGGAGCCCATGCCCGACGCCCCGCAGCCCGCACCGCAGAAGAAGAGCGCGGGCCGTGACCTGACCGCCGCGATAGGGGTCGGCGTCGGACTCGGCGTGGTGATCGTGGCGTCGCTGTTCATCGTCAAGGCCGTGTTCATCGGTGTCATAGCGGTCGCCGTGGTGGTGGGTCTGTGGGAGCTCACGACGCGCCTGCAGGAGCGCAAGTCCATCAAGGCGCCCCTCGTGCCGCTCGCGGTCGGTGGCGCGGCGATGGTCGTCGCCGGGTACGTGCGGGGTCCGGGCGGCGCGTGGGTGGCGATGGCGCTCACCGCGCTCGCGGTCCTGGTCTGGCGGATGACGGAAGCCCCCGAGGGCTACCTCAAGGACGTCACGGCGGGACTCTTCGCGGCCTTCTACGTACCGTTCCTGGCCACCTTCGTCGCCCTGATGCTCACCGCGGACGACGGCCCGTGGCGGGTCCTGGTGTTCCTGCTGCTGACGGTGGTCAGTGACACGGGCGCGTACGCCGTCGGCTGGCGCTTCGGCAAGCGCAAGCTGGCCCCGCGCATCAGCCCCGGCAAGACCCGCGAGGGACTGTTCGGTGCGATCGCCTTCGCCATGGTCGTGGGCGCGCTGTCCATGCAGTTCCTCATCGACGGCGGCACCTGGTGGCAGGGACTGCTCATGGGCCTCGCCGTTGCCGGCAGCGCCACGCTCGGTGACCTCGGCGAGTCCATGATCAAGCGTGACCTGGGCATCAAGGACATGGGCACCCTGTTGCCGGGCCACGGCGGGATCATGGACCGCCTGGACTCACTGCTCCCCACGGCTCCGGTCGTGTGGCTGCTGATGGTCGCGTTCGTGGGAACGGGCTGACCCGACCCGGGCGCCCGGCCGGCGCTGCTCGTACGTGAGGGGCCCTCCGTCCTGTCGACGGCGGGCCCTTTCGCGCGCCGCGGAGCGGCTCCCGGACGAAGTGGCCGTGTGCCTGCTCGCGTAGCCGAGCCCCCGGGCCGTCCCCGGGCCGTCCTTGGGCCGTCCGGGGACGGCCGGCGCCGACAGCCGGCACCCGGGGGTGACCACCCCCACCCCCGCTCCGGCCCGGGCTGCCGGAGTTGATCTGCGACACTGGACCAGCCATGCCTAAGCCCGGAGAACTCACTTTCGTCGCGCCGCGCGGAGCCAAGAAGCCGCCGCGGCATCTCGCCGACCTCACGCCCGCCGAGCGCAAGGAGGCGGTTGCCGCGGTCGGCGAGAAGCCGTTCCGTGCGAAGCAGCTGTCCCAGCACTACTTCGCGCGGTACGCGCACGACCCGGAGCAGTGGACCGACATCCCCGCCTCCTCCCGCGCCAAGCTCCAGGAGGCACTGCTTCCCGAGCTGATGACGGTCGTGCGGCATCTGTCGACCGACCAGGAAACCACCCGCAAGACCCTGTGGCGGCTCTTCGACGGCACGCTCGTCGAGTCCGTGCTGATGCGTTACCCGGACCGGGTGACCATGTGCATCAGCTCGCAGGCCGGCTGCGGGATGAACTGCCCGTTCTGCGCCACCGGCCAGGCCGGACTCGACCGGAACCTGTCCACCGCCGAGATCGTGCACCAGATCGTGGACGGGATGCGGGCGCTCCGGGACGGGGAGATCCCCGGTGGTCCGGCGCGGCTCAGCAACATCGTCTTCATGGGCATGGGGGAGCCGCTCGCCAACTACAAGCGGGTCGTGGGCGCCATCCGGGCGCTGACCGACCCGGAGCCGGACGGGCTGGGGCTGTCGCAGCGGGGGATCACCGTGTCCACCGTCGGACTGGTCCCGGCCATCAACCGGTTCGCCGACGAGGGCTTCAAGTGCCGGCTCGCCATCTCGCTGCACGCCCCGGACGACGAGCTGCGCGACACCCTCGTCCCCGTGAACACGCGGTGGAAGGTGCGCGAGGTGCTGGACGCCGGGTTCGAGTACGCGGCCAGGTCCGGGCGGCGGCTGTCCATCGAGTACGCGCTCATCCGGGACATCAACGACCAGGCGTGGCGCGGCGACCGCCTCGGGCGGCTGCTCAAGGGCAGGCCCGTGCACGTGAACCTGATCCCGCTCAACCCGACGCCCGGCTCCAAGTGGACCGCCTCGCGGCCCGAGGACGAGAAGGCGTTCGTGGAGGCGATCGCGGCCCACGGGGTGCCGGTCACCGTCCGGGACACCCGCGGTCAGGAGATCGACGGGGCGTGCGGCCAGCTGGCGGCCACCGAGCGGTAGGCAGCGGGCCGTCGTCCGGCCGCGGGGTACGCTGACCGGCGTACACACATCTTCATATTCCGACAGGGGAGCGCCACAGCGCTGAGAGTGCGGGAGCATCCGCAGACCCTCCGAACCTGGCCCAGGTCATTCTGGGTAGGGAGATCGGTCACCACTCGAGCTGTTGCGCCCTGCCCGGGAACCCGCGAGGGTCCCGGGCAGGGCCGCGTCTCTTCCTGGTCATCCCAGGAGGAAAATCAGTGAGCACCAGCACCACCGGCACCACCAGGAAGTGCGCTGCCGTCGTCATCGGCCTGGGGGTCCTCACGCTCGCCGCGTGCGGGTCGTCCGACTCCGGCGGCGGCAGCGGGGACGACGGCGACCCGAAGACCGTCACGCTCGTCAGCCACGACTCCTTCGCCGCCTCCGAGGACGTACTGGAGGCGTTCGAGGAGGAGTCCGGTTACCAGGTCAGGGTGCTGAAGGACGGGGACGCCGGGCAGGCCGTCAACAAGGCGATCCTGACCAAGGACAACCCGCAGGGCGACGTCCTCTTCGGCGTCGACAACACCCTGCTGTCCCGGGCCCTCGACAACGGGCTGTTCCAGCCGTACGAGGCGAAGGAGTCCGACGCCGTCCTGCCGGAGTACCGGGCCGACCAGGACGGGCACCGGGTGACGGCAGTCGACACGGGTGACGTCTGCGTCAACTACGACAAGGCGTACTTCGCGGAGCACGAGCTCGATCCGCCGGCCTCCTTCGACGACCTGGCCGAGCCCGCGTACAAGGACCTCCTCGTCACCTCCAACGCCGCCACCTCCTCCCCGGGTCTCGGTTTCCTCCTCGGCACCGCCGCCGCGTACGGGGACGACCAGTGGCAGGACTACTGGAAGAAGCTCGAGGCCAACGGCGTCAAGGTCGTCGACGGCTGGGAGCAGGCATACAACGAGGAGTTCTCCGGGTCCGCCGGCGGGAAGAAGGCCGGGGGCGAGCGGCCGCTGGTCGTCTCGTACGCCTCCTCGCCGCCCGCCGAGGCGATCTTCGCCGACCCGCAGCCGGAGACCGCGCCGACCGGTGTCGCGACGGGCACCTGCTTCCGGCAGGTGGAGTACGCGGGGCTGCTGAGCAACGCCGGGAACCCCGAGGGCGGCAAGGCGCTCCTGGACTTCATGATCGGCAAGACCTTCCAGGACGACATGCCGCTGAACATGTTCGTCGATCCCGTACGGGAGGGTGCGCAACTGCCGGAGGAGTACCGCAAGTACGCCGTCGAGGTCGACGAACCGGAGACCATGGCGCCGGAGACGATCGCCGAGAACCGTGACGAGTGGGTCAAGGCGTGGACGTCGCTCGTACTGAAGTGAGGTCGTCCCGGGGCAGAGGGAGAAGGCTCCTGCGTCCGAGCGCGGTCCGGCTGGGGCTGATGGCCCTGCCGGTCGCGTTCTTCGCGCTCTTCTTCGCCCGTCCCGTCGCCGCGATCGTCGCGCGCGGGCTGAGGATCGACGGGAACTGGAAGTTCGGGCGCATCGGGGACGTGCTGGCGGACTCCGGGATCCGGCACGTGCTGTGGTTCACCACCTGGCAGGCGCTCGCCTCCACGGCGCTCACCCTGCTGATCGCACTCCCCGGCGCGTACGTCTTCGCGCGCTTCGAGTTCAGGGGCAAGCAGGTCCTGCGCGCGGTCGTCACCGTGCCGTTCGTGCTGCCCACCGTCGTCGTCGGAACCGCCTTCCTGGCCCTGCTGGGGCGCGGCGGGCTGCTCGACGAGCTGTGGGGCGTACGGCTCGACACCACGGTCTGGGCCATCCTGCTCGCCCACGTCTTCTTCAACTACGCGGTCGTCGTGCGCACGGTCGGCGGGCTCTGGTCCCAGCTCGATCCGCGCCAGGAGGAGGCCGCGCGGATGCTCGGTGCGTCCCGCCTCACGGCCTGGCGGAAGGTGACGCTGCCCGCGCTCGGCCCGGCGGTGGCGGCGGCCGCGCTCATGGTCTTCCTCTTCACCTTCACCTCGTTCGGGGTGGTGCAGATCCTGGGCGGGCCGACGTTCGCCACGCTGGAGGTGGAGATCTACCGGCAGACCTCGCAGATCTTCGACCTGTCCACGGCCGCCGTGCTGACGCTCGTGCAGTTCGCGGCGGTCGGTGTGATCCTCGCCGTGCACGCGGCGACGGTACGGCGGCGGGAGACCGCGCTGCGGCTGGTGGACGCCTCGGAGACCGCGCACCGGCCGCGCGGCGCGGGACAGTGGGCGCTGCTCGGCGGCGTCCTGGCCACCGTCGTCCTGCTGCTCGTCCTGCCGCTCGCCGTCCTCGTCCAGCGCTCCCTCGGCGCGCCGGAATTCGCCTACTACAAGGCTCTGACCAGCGACGACGGTGGCGTCTTCCTGGTGGCGCCGATCGAGGCGGTCGTGAACTCGCTGCAGTACGCGCTCGCCGCCACCGTCATCGCCGTCGTCATCGGGGGGCTCGCCGCCGCGGCCCTCGCGCGCCGGGACGCGGGCCGGTTCGTCCGCGGGTTCGACGCGCTGCTCATGCTGCCGCTCGGCGTGTCCGCCGTGACCGTCGGCTTCGGGTTCCTGATCGCGTTGGACGAGCCGCCGCTGGATCTGCGGAGCTCCTGGATCCTGGTGCCGCTGGCGCAGGCGCTGGTCGGCGTCCCCTTCGTGGTACGGACCATGCTGCCGGTGCTGCGGGCCGTGGACACGCGGCTGCGGGAGGCGGCGGCCGTGCTCGGGGCCTCGCCGTGGCGGGTGTGGCGGGAGGTCGACCTGCCGCTGGTGCGGCGGGCGCTGCTGGTCGCGGCCGGGTTCGCGTTCGCGGTGTCCCTGGGCGAGTTCGGGGCGACCGTGTTCATCGCGCGGCCCGACAACCCGACGCTGCCGGTGGCCGTGGCGCGGTTGCTCGGGCGGCCCGGTGACCTCAACTACGGGCAGGCGATGGCCCTGTCGACGATTCTGATGGTGGTGTGTGCGGTGGCGCTGCTGGTGCTGGAGCGGTTGCGGGTTCCGTCCCGTGCGGGTGCGACGGGAGGGTTCTGAATGTTGCTGCGCATCGAGGGAGCGACCGTGCGGTTCGACGGGCGGCCCGTGCTCGATGATGTCGGCCTGGACGTCGCCGAGGGCGAGACCGTGTGCGTGCTCGGCCCCAGCGGCAGCGGCAAGTCGACGCTGCTGCGGGCGGTGGCCGGACTGCAGCAGCTGGACTCGGGGAGCGTGTCGCTCGACGGGCGCGACCAGGCGCGCGTGCCGGCGCACCGGCGCGGGGTCGGTCTGATGTTCCAGGACCACCAGCTGTTCCCGCAGCGGGACGTGGGCGGCAACGTGGCGTTCGGGCTGCGGATGCACGGCTCACCGCGCGGCGAACAGGACGTCCGGGTACGGGAGTTGCTGGAGATCGTGGGGCTGCCGGGCGCCGCGCGGCGGGGGGTGGCCACCCTGTCCGGGGGCGAACAGCAGAGGGTGGCGCTGGCCCGGGCGCTCGCCCCCCGGCCCCGGCTGCTGATGCTGGACGAGCCGCTCGGCCAGCTCGACCGCTCGCTCCGTGAGCGGCTGGTCGTGGAGCTGCGGGAGCTGTTCGGACGGCTCGGCACGACCGTGCTGGCGGTCACGCACGACCAGGGCGAGGCCTTCGCGCTCGCCGACCGGGTGGTGGTGATGCGGGACGGACGGATCGCCCAGTCCGGTACGCCGCTCGAGGTGTGGCAACGGCCCGTGGACGCGTTCGTGGCGCGCTTCCTCGGCTTCGACAACGTGGTCGCGGCGACCGTCGGCGGGCAGGTCGCCGACACCCCCTGGGGCAAGGTCCCGGTGCCCGAGGACTCCCCGCAGGGCCCTGGCGCGCTGCTGGTGCGACCGGCGGGCGTACGGATCGTCGGTGCCGGGGAGGGGCTGCGCTGCACCGTGGCGGCCCGGACGTTCCGGGGCACCCATGTGGCCGTCCACCTGGATCCGCGGGGCGCGCCCCGGCTGGAGGCGGCGTGCGCGCTACGGGATGCGCCGGAGCCCGGGGACGAGGTCGGCGTGGTCTTCGACGGACCCGAAATTGTCGTACTCCAAGGCACTTGAGCCGCTTAAGGTGCGGATCATGACAATGAGCAGGCAAGAGCGTCATGATCGCCATGTCGAGGAGATCGAGCGGCAGGTACGGCAGCTGAGGGTTGTCGTCACCTCCGGCGCCGACCTCGCCGCGAGGGTGCCGACCTGCCCCGACTGGTCCCTGGAGGAGCTGGTGCGCCACACCGGCGGCGCCCTGCGCTGGGTGGACCACATGGTGCGCCTGCGGGCGCCGCGGGAGGTGCCCGAGCCGGAGGTCCCGGGCTACGGGGGTCCGGTGGAACGGGGTGACGCGGCGGCGCTGGACGCGTGGCTCGCGGAGGCCGGACAACTGGTCGTCGGGGCGCTGCGCGAGGCGGGGCCCGACACGCCGGTGTGGACCTGGGCGTGGGAGCGGAACACGGGCTTCTGGGCCCGGCGGGTGACCCACGAGCTGACGATCCACCGCGCGGACGCGACGCTCGCCGCGGGCCTGCCGTACGAGGTGGCGCCGGACGTCGCCGCCGACGCGATCGACGAATGGCTGCAGATCGTCGAGTACGTGCAGCGCACACAGCCGGACGACGCGGCGCGTGAGCTGCGCGGACCGGGCCGCACCCTCCACCTGCACGCGACCGACGCGCCCGCCGGACTGGACGCGGAGTGGGTCGTCGAGCTCACCGAGGAGGGCGTCGTCTGGCGCCGCGGCCACGAGAAGGCGGACGTCGCGCTGCGGGGGCCGCTCACCGAGGTGCTGCTCGCCTTCTACCGTCGCGTCACGCCGGACAGCGGGCGGCTGGAGGTGCTGGGGGAGCGCGAGTTGCTGGAGTTCTGGCTGGAGCGGGCCACCTTCGGCTGAGCCTGTTGCGACCGGTGCCCGGCGCCCTGGGTGCCGAGGGACACGCGAGGGCCCGCCTCCCGGTGTGGGAGGCGGGCCTGGTCGTACGGCGCACGGCCGGTGACGTGCGGGTCGCGTCAGCGGGACGAGGCTCCGCGGCGGCGCATGCCGAAGTACACGGCGCCGCCGCCGGCCACGACGAAGGCGGCCGCGATGCCGACGATCACCGGGGTGTTGGAACCGGCGCCGGTCTCGGCGAGGTTCGACTGCCCGGCGGGCGCGGGGGCGTTGGCGCCCTGCGGCGTCTCGACGTCGTCACCGGGGGCCGCGGGCGCGGTGCTCCCGGACGCCGACGGCGCCGGGTCCTCGGCGGGCGCGGAGGTCTCGGGGGAGGGCTCGTCCGACGGCTGCTCCGGCTGCTCGGGCTCCTCGGCCGGCGGCTGCTCGTCCGAGGAGGCGCACGCCTCGGCGGGCGTGGTCAGGTTCGGCTTGATGTCCTCGTCGACGTAGCCCTCGGCCTTGACGTGGATGCGGTACTCGGCGTTCGGCTGCCAGTCCTCGGAGAACGTGACGGTGACGCCCGCGGCGGTCGCGTTCTCGATCGTCTGCGTACCGACCAGCCGCTCGTCCGCCCCGTTGTTCTCCAGGTAGACGGTGACCTCGGCGGTGACGCCCGACGGGTCGACGTCGGTGACGCTGATGACGCCCTTGCCGGCGGCGTCGCACTCGGCCACGGCCGAGAAGTCACGGATGCTGCAGGCCATGGCGTTGCCCGCGACGCCGAGCACGAGCGCGGCGGAGGCGGAGACAACACCCAGGAATCGCACGGGTCGTGCGATGCGCGGAGATATGGACACGTTTGCCCTTCACGGGAATGCGGGGGGTGAGGCGGGGGCCCCGCCGGTGGCGGTGACGCCCCATGTGGCTCACAGGTTTATAAGCGCGCCATAAGTACTGTCAATCCGACAGAGGTGTCCCGCACACACCTTTGCCCTCTTATTAACTGCCGCGTGGTTTGGGGGCGTTGGAAGCCGGTCGCCCGGGCGGTGCCGAGGCGTGTCCCGACCCCGGCCGCCCGGGCGCGCCGCACCCCGTCCGCCTGCTCAGCCCTGGACGGCCGCCGGGTCCATCCACATGACCTCCCAGGTGTGGCCGTCCAGGTCGTCGAAGGAGCGGCCGTACATGGTGCCGTAGTCCTGGGGGTCGCCGGCCGACGTGCCGCCCGCGGCGATCGCCTTGTCGCAGAGCTCGTCGACCTTCTCGCGGCTCTCGGCGCTCAGACACAGCAGCACCTCGCTGGTCTTCGTGGCGTCCACGAGCTCCTTCTTCGTGAACTCGGCGTAGCGCTGCCTGGTGAGGAGCATCGCGACGATCGTGTCGCTGATGACGACACTGGCGCAGTTGTCGTCGCTGAACTGCGGGTTGATCGTGTAGCCGAGCTCCGTGAAGAACTTCTTCGAGGCGTCGAGGTCGCTGACGGCCAGGTTCACGAAGATCATCTGCTGGTACATGCGCGGTCTCTCCCGTCGGTGGTGATCCGTTCGCAGGGGTAGACGGGAGCACCGCGCGGAACTCATCGGTCGACGCGAACTTGTTCTCGTACGCCGTTCACGGGCTCAGCGGTGCTGCCGCCAGCGCGGCGACCGCCCAGGTCAGCGGGGTGAAGAGAGTGAACAGGGCGCCCGCGCGGAGCAGGGCGGCGCTGCGCAGCATCGTGGCGGGCGCCCCGAGCCGTACCAGGGCCGCGGTGGTGCGCACCCGGGCGTCCCGCGTCTCGACCGTGACAATCACCAGCGTCAGGACGGTGCAGCCGACCACCAGCACACCTCCCAGGACGGTGAACGGGCCGACGGCCAGGCGCGTGCCGGAGTACGCGGTCGCCAGGGTGAAGGCGCCGGAGGCCACCGCGCACAGCACGCCGAGCGGGCGACCGAGCCGCCGCGCCTCCTCCTGCAGCACGCGCCCGGCGAGCAGCCGCAGCGCCCCCGGCCGCACGGCCTGCAGCAGCCACCCGCACAGATGGGTCAGCGCCGGTCCGGCGAGGATCAGCCCGAGGGCGGTGAGCAGCCAGCCGACGAGCACTCCGGCGGAACTGTCCGCGAAGCCGCCGGGGATCACGATGCCGGGGGCGTCGGCGGCCGATGCCGTACGACTCGCGTACGCCTCGATCGTGAGGCCGATCGCGAGGACGGCGACGCCCCAGGGCAGCCCGCCGGGGGCGGTCCGGGGCGCGGTGGAGGCGTACGGGTCCCGTTCCCGCGCCGGGGCGTCCGTGGGGGCTTCAGTGGGAGCGTCGGTGGGAGCGGGCGCCGGAGCGAAGGCGTCCAGTACCGCGGAGAGGGCGTGCGAGCCGTTGCCGCCGCGCCGGGCACCGGCCCGGGCGCGCCTGCGTCCGCCGTGCCGGTTCGTCTCCGTGCGGCGCCCGTCGGCAATGGCCTGCGCGGTCCGCGCGGTCCGTGCGCCGCTGCCGCCGGCTCGTCGCGTGCCGCGCGTTCCCCGGCTGCCCGTCAGCAGCGCCCGCCACGCTCCCGGGCCGCCGGGGAGCAGCGCCAGCGCGACCGTCAAGGACATGGTGACCGGTACCAGCGACAGCAGCGTCAGCGCGGCCGGCAGCGGCAGGGGCGCACCGGGGGCCAGGGCGCGCGCGGCGTCGCCCTCGAAGGGTGCCCTCGCCGGTCCGCCGCGCAGGTACAGGAAGAGCACCAGGGCCAGCAGCGAACCGAGGACGCTGCACAGGGTCGTCGTCATCGCCGAGACGGCCATCAGGCGGCCCGGGCCGAGCCCGATCGCCGACAGCCCCGTGCGGGGCCGGGTGCCCGGATCGGCACGGGCGACCGTCACCGCGAAGTACACCGTGGCCGCGAGGGGCACCGCGCACCAGGCGAGCCTGAGCGCGGACTGGGTGGGGGCCTCCGGGTGGGTGATGGCGTGGCCCAGGACGCACAGCAGCAGGAAGCCCATGCCGCAGGACGCCGCGGTGACCAGGAGGCGGCGCAGCTGGACGGCGGGCAGCGCGCCGCGGGCTAGACGGAGAGCGAGCACGCGGTCCGGCCTTCCGCCTCGGCCCCGGGAAGGTGGGGGAGGTGGAGGGTGGTCACCTGCCGTCCGTCCAGCAGGGTCACCGTGCGGTCGGCGAGCTCGGCGGTGTCCGCGTCGTGCGTGGCGAGGACGACCGTGATGCCGTGCGAGCGGGCCGCCGTGGTGAGGGTGCGCAGGACGTGGGCGCGTTCGGCGCGGTGCAGCGGTGCGGTGGGCTCGTCGGCGAACAGGACGGTGGGGGTGCCGGCCAGGGCGCGGGCGACGACCACGCGCTGGCGCTCGGAGTGCAGCAGGGCGTACGGCCGCTTGCGGGCGCAGCCGCCGATGTCCAGGCGCTCCAGCCACTCCAGGGCGGCCTTCTTGGCGGCGCGGTGCCCGGTACCGCGCAGCATCAGCGGCAGGGCCGCGTTCTCCCAGGCGGTCAGCTCGGGCACGAGGACCGGCTCGGGGTCGATCCAGCCGAACCGGTCGCGGCGCAGCCGCTCGCGGGCGAACGCGGCCATCGTGTGCACCGGTGTGCTGTTGAACCACACCTCGCCCTCCTGCGGGCGGAACTGGCCCGACAGACAGCGCAGCAGCGTGGTCTTGCCGCTGCCGCGCGGGCCGCTGACGGCGAGGATCTCGCCCTCGCGGACCCCGATCGATACGCCGCGCAGCGCGGGGGAGCCGTTGTGCGCGTGGGTGAGGGCGCGTGCCCAGAGCACGTCGCTGTCCGGCTGGGCCACCATGGGCGTACACCTCGGTTCGGATCAGGATGCCGTGGGGAGTCCCCCGTACGGGGGAACGAAGGCGGGGCCGATCGGTTACAGGCACGCTAGGCAGCGGTCGGAGCCGGGCCGGACAGTACGCGGCCCCGGGCCGCCGTTTCTCACTCGAACGGAGGGCACCGGGGCCGTTATTGATCATCAAGGCATCAAGGCATCAAGGCATCAAGGCGGAAGATCGGCATTCCGCGCTCACAGCTTCGTCCACGCCTCCGTCAGCGTCGCGCGCAGGATCTGCTCGATCTCGTCGAAGGTCCCCTGGTCGGAGATGAGCGGCGGCGCGAGCTGGACGACGGGGTCGCCGCGGTCGTCCGCGCGGCAGTACAGGCCGTTGTCGAAGAGCGCCGTGGAGAGGAAGCCGTACAGGATCCGCTCGGTCTCCTCCGCGTCGAAGGTCTCCTTGGTGGCCTTGTCCTTGACCAGCTCGATCCCGTAGAAGAAGCCGTCGCCGCGGACGTCGCCGACGATCGGCAGGTCGTGGAGCCTCTCCAGGGTGGAGCGGAAGGCTGCCTCGTGGTCGAGGACGTGCCGGTTGAGGCCCTCGCGTTCGAACAGGTCGAGGTTGGCGAGGGCGACGGCCGCGGAGACCGGGTGGCCGCCGAAGGTGTACCCGTGCGGGAAGGTGTTGCCGCCCCGGTAGAACGGCTCGGCGATCCGGTCGGAGACGAGGCACGCGCCGATCGGGGAGTAGCCCGAGGTCATGCCCTTGGCGCAGGTGATCATGTCCGGGACGTAGCCGAACCTGTCGCAGGCGAACATCGTGCCGAGCCGCCCGAACGCGCAGATCACCTCGTCGGAGACGAGCAGCACGTCGTGCCGGTCGCAGATCTCGCGCACCCGCTGGAAGTAGCCGGGCGGGGGCGGGAAGCAGCCACCGGCGTTCTGCACCGGCTCCAGGAAGACGGCCGCGACCGTGTCCGGGCCCTCGAAGAGGATCTGCTGTTCGATCTGGTCGGCGGCCCAGCGGCCGAACGCCTCGGGGTCGTCGCCGTGGATCGGGGCGCGGTAGATGTTGGTGTTCGGAACCTTGTGCGCGCCGGGGACCAGCGGCTCGAACGGGGCCTTCAGCGCGGGCAGTCCGGTGAGGGACAGGGCGCCGTGCGGGGTGCCGTGGTAGGCGATGGCCCGGGATATGACCTTGTGCTTGCCCGGCTTGCCCGTGAGCTTGAAGTACTGCTTGGCGAGCTTCCAGGCGGTCTCCACGGCCTCGCCGCCGCCGGTGGTGAAGAAGACCTTGTCCAGGTCGCCGGGCGCGTGGTGCGCGAGGCGCTCGGCCAGCTCGACGGCGCTCGGGTGGGCGTAGGACCAGATGGGGAAGAAGGCCAGCTCCCGAGCCTGCCGGGCCGCCGTCTCCGCCAGCTCGGCGCGCCCGTGGCCCGCCTGCACCACGAACAGCCCGGCGAGACCGTCCAGGTAGCGCTTGCCCCGGTCGTCGTAGATGTGGGTGCCCTCGCCCCGCACGATGGTGGGGACGGGGGCGTTCTCGTACGAGGACATGCGGGTGAAGTGCATCCACAGGTGGTCGTACGCGGTGCGGCCGAGGTCCTGCCGCTCGTTCCGTCCGGCGGTGCTCATGGCTATCGGGTCCCCCACATGTAGGTCTGCTTCTTGAGCTTCAGGTAGACGAAGCTCTCGGTGGAGCGCACTCCGGGGACGGCGCGGATACGCCCGTTGATGACCTCAAGCAGGTGGTCGTCGTCCTCGCAGACGATCTCTACCATCAGGTCGAAGGAGCCGGCCGTCATGACCACGTACTCGCACTCGTCCATGCCGGTCAGCGCGTCGGCCACCGCCTCCACGTCGCCCTCGACGTGGACGCCGACCATCGCCTGGCGCCGGAAGCCCACGGTGAGCGGGTCGGTGACGGCGACGATCTGCATCACGCCCTGGTCGAGCAGCTTCTGCACGCGCTGGCGGACGGCCGCCTCGGACAGGCCGACGGCCTTGCCGATCGCGGCGTACGGGCGCCGGCCGTCCTCCTGGAGCTGCTCGATGATGGCGAGGGAGACGGCGTCCAGGTGGGGCGTGCCGCTCCGGGGATCTGCGCTTCGACTGGCCACCGGCTCACTGTACACGAGGAGTCGTCGGTTTCGCAAGGATCGACCATTGGAATTCGTTGTTCTCAAGCACCTCTGATGCGGATTCCGCAGTGGGTGAGGTGCCGGGGGTGTTGGAAACGCGGGCTGGTTCATTAGGGTGGGTGTCTCAGCCTGTGGACACCCGCCACGGGGACACCCGGGACACCGAGGGCCAGGAGGGCCGGCAGTGAGCGTTGAGCTGCGTCGTCTGCGCAACCACATCGACGGCGAATTCCGTGACGCCGCCGACGGACGGACCACCGAGGTGGTCAACCCCGTGACCGGCGAGGCGTACGCCACGGCGCCGCTGTCCGGCCGGGCGGACGTCGACGCCGCCATGGAGGCCGCCGCGCGGGCCTTCCCGGGCTGGCGCGACACGACCCCCGCGGAGCGTCAGAAGGCCCTCCTGAAGATCGCCGACGCCTTCGAGGAGCGGGCCGAGGAGCTCATCGCGGCCGAGGTGGAGAACACGGGCAAGCCCGTGGGGCTCACCCGTACCGAGGAAGTCCCGCCCATGGTCGACCAGATCCGCTTCTTCGCGGGCGCCGCCCGCATGCTGGAGGGTCGCTCGGCCGGCGAGTACATGGAGGGCCTGACCTCGATCGTCCGCCGCGAGCCGGTGGGCGTCTGCGCCCAGGTCGCGCCGTGGAACTACCCGATGATGATGGCCGTGTGGAAGTTCGCCCCGGCGATCGCGGCGGGCAACACGGTCGTGCTGAAGCCGTCGGACACCACCCCGGCGTCGACGGTCCTGATCGCCGAGATCGTGGGCTCGGTCCTGCCGAAGGGCGTCTTCAACGTCATCACCGGCGACCGCGAGACCGGCCGCCTGATGGTGGAGCACCCCGTGCCGGCGATGGCGTCCATCACCGGTTCCGTACGGGCCGGCATGCAGGTCGCCGAGTCCGCTTCCAAGGACCTCAAGCGCGTCCACCTGGAGCTCGGCGGCAAGGCCCCGGTCGTGGTCTTCGACGACGTCGACCTCGCCAAGGCCGTCGAGGGCATCGCGGAGGCCGGCTACTTCAACGCGGGACAGGACTGTACGGCCGCCACCCGCGTCCTCGTCCAGGAGTCGGTGCACGACGAGTTCGTGGCCGCGCTCGCCAAGGCCGCCGCCGAGACGAAGACGGGGCGGCCGGACGACGAGGACGTCGCGTTCGGCCCGCTCAACAACCCGAACCAGCTCCAGCAGGTCTCCGGCTTCATCGAGCGGCTGCCCGCCCACGCCAAGGTCGAGGCCGGCGGCCACCGGGTGGGCGAGCAGGGGTACTTCTACGCCCCGACCGTCGTCTCCGGGCTGGAGCAGGACGACGAGATCGTCCAGAACGAGGTCTTCGGACCGGTCATCACCGTCCAGTCCTTCACCGACGAGGCGCAGGCCGTCGAGTGGGCCAACGGCGTCGAGTACGCGCTCGCCTCCTCGGTCTGGACGAAGGACCACGCGCGCGCGATGCGCATGTCCAGGGCGCTGGACTTCGGCTGCGTGTGGATCAACACCCACATCCCGCTGGTGGCGGAGATGCCCCACGGCGGCTTCAAGAAGTCCGGATACGGCAAGGACCTCTCGGCGTACGGGTTCGACGACTACACGCGGATCAAGCACGTGATGACGTCGCTGGACGGGTAGCGTTGCGGCGCGCGCGGGCGTACGGCGTCCGTCGCGCGCTCACGGTACGGGGAAGTGCGAGGCCCCGGGCGGGAGTCGATCCGCCCGGGGCCACGCACGTGCGCTCTCCCCACCCGTTCTTCAACGTGTTCGCGTGCGGGCGTGCGCTACCGGAATCCGGTCACCGCGCCCCCGGCCGTCGCGGGCGCCGGCTGAACAGGTGTGCGGGGCTCACGCCCCGCGCACCGCGCACAGAATGTCGACGCGGTTGGTGGTGATCGAGTCGACGCCCGCGGCGATCAGCCGCCGCATCGACCGCCGGGTGTCGGGCGTCCACACCGACAGCAGGTGGCCGCCCCGGTGGACGTGGTCGGCGAGCTGCTCAGTGACCAGCCCGAACCCGTAGTTGAGCCAGCGGGGCCGCACCGCGTCGAGCAGGACCGGGCGGGGCGGGGCGAGCGTCGTCCAGGTCAGGGCGATCTCGGCGGCCGGGTCGGCGGCGCGCACCCACAGCATGGCGGCGGGACCGGCGCAGTAGTACACCCGGTCACGGGCGCCGCAGTCGGCGACGGCGCCCGTCACGGTGCGTACCGACCGCTCGGACGCGCCGGGCAGGTCGACCATCAGGCGGTGGTCCCCGGCGGCGGCCAGCGCGTCGCGGAGGGTGGGGACGAGACCGCCCGTCAGCCCGCCCAGCTCCTCGTGGGTGAGGGAGGCGACCGGGCGGTCGTGGCCCCACAGGCGCCGCAGCGTCGCGTCGTGGAGGAGCACCGGCACGCCGTCCCGGGTGAGACGGACGTCGACCTCCACGGCGTCCGCGCCGCGCGCGAGGGCCGAGCGCAGGGAGGCCAGGGTGTTCTCCCGGTGGCGGTACGGGTCGCCGCGGTGCGCCACGGCCGTCACGGGGCGCACCGCGCCCGCCGTCAGTTCGCGAGCCACGCGGAGGTGTACGAGTCGATCTCGTCCAGGATGCGGGCCTTGCCCGCCGGGTCCAGGAAGGACGCCTCCACCGCGTTCCTGGCGAGGGCGGCCACGCCCTGCTCGTCGAGGTCGAGGAGGCGGGCGGCGACCCCGTACTCGTTGTTGAGGTCGGTGCCGAACATCGGCGGGTCGTCGGAGTTGACGGTGACGAGGACCCCGGCGCGGGCGAACTCCTTGATGGGGTGCTCGTCGAGGGTCGCGACCGCGCGGGTGGCGATGTTCGAGGTCGGGCAGACCTCCAGCGGGATGCGGTGCTCGGCGAGGTGGGCGAGGAGCCTCGGGTCCCGTGCGGAGCTGGTGCCGTGGCCGATGCGCTCGGCGCGCAGCTCGGTCAGCGCGTCCCATACCGTCTGTGGCCCGGTGGTCTCGCCCGCGTGCGGCACGGAGTGCAGCCCGGCCGCGATCGCCCGGTCGAAGTACGGCTTGAACTGCGGGCGCGGTACGCCGATCTCCGGCCCGCCGAGCCCGAAGGAGACCAGGCCCTCCGGGCGCAGCCGGTCGTCGGTGGCGAGGCGGACGGTCTCCTCCGCGGCGGCGCCGTTCCCCTCCTCGCCGGGAATGTCGAAGCACCAGCGCAGTACGGTGCCGAACTCGGCCTCGGCCGCCTTGCGGGCGTCCTCGACGGCGTCCATGAAGGCGCGCTCGTCGATGCCGCGGCGGGTGGAGGAGTACGGGGTGATGGTCAGCTCGGCGTAGCGGACCTGCTGCCGGGCCAGGTCCCGCGCCACCTCGTAGGTCAGCAGCCGGACGTCCTCGGGGGTGCGGATGAGGTCGACGACGGACAGGTACACCTCGATGAAGTGGGCGAAGTCCGTGAACGTGAAGTAGTCGACCAGGGCCTCGGGGTCGGTGGGCACCTTGGAGTCGGGGTGCCGGGCGGCGAGCTCCGCGACGATGCGGGGGGAGGCGGAGCCGACGTGGTGCACGTGCAGTTCGGCCTTGGGCAGTCCGGCGATGAACGAGTGCAGGCCGGGGCGGGCGGCGGCGTCCGCCCCGGTGGGACCGGCCGGGGTGCCGGGCGCGGTGAGCCCGGTCGAGGCGGTGGTGCCGTCGGGCGCTGCGTGGTGGTCGGTCATGGTTCCTCCCCGGAACGGGGTCCCCGGCGGCGAGGCCGGGGGACGCGGTGATCGGCTGATCGGTCCTTCAGGGATCATCGTAGGCGGCGGCCCGTGCGTGTGAAGCATGGGCCGTAACATGACGGAACGTACGACAGAGGGGACGTGTGCATGTCCGACGAGGCTCAGACGCCCACGACGCCGGACAGCCCGGTCCCGTATCCGGGCGGCGTTCCGCAGGACGCTCCCAAGATCCACCTGGACAAGCCGGGCCCGGGCAAGTCGGCCCCGGACGAGCCCTCCGCCCCCGCTCCGGACCCCTGGGCGCCCCCCGCGGACACGCCCCGGCCGCCCTCCCCGCACGACCAGCGGACGGTCACCTCGATACCGGGGGCGGGCGCCGCCGCTCCGACGACCCCGCCGTCGCCCGCCCCGCCGTGGGCCGGCCCGTATCCCCCCTCGGGCGGCCCGCAGCCCATGGGCACCCCCTATCTGCCGGGTGCGGGTGCGGGCCATGCGTCCGGTCCCGGGCCCGCACCCGGCGAGCCCGTCCCGCCGCCGCCGATCGCCCCCGACGGCCCGGGGCAGCCGGAGTACGGCTACGGCTACGGCTATCCGCAGCACCCGGGCCACTCGGGCCCTGTGGGTCACCCGGGTCACCTGGGACCCTCCAGCCCCATGGGCCACCCGGGCCACCCGGGGCACGGCGGCCCGTTCGCCCCGTACCCCGGTGCGGCCGGCTACGGCTGGCCGGGAACGCCGTACGGGCCGAGCAACGGCATGGGGATCGCCGCCATGACGATCGGGATCGTCGCGGCCGTGGTCTTCTGCCTGTGGCCGCTCTCCATCGTGCTGGGCGTGCTCGCCATCGTCTTCGGGGTGATCGGGCGCGGCAAGGCCCGCCGCGGGGAGGCGTCCAACCCGGGGCAGGCGCTGGCCGGGATCATCTGCGGAGCGGCCGGGATCGTCCTGGGCGTGGGCATGCTCGTGCTGTTCCTGGTGCTGCCCGACAGCCTCGACTATCCGGACGACCCCTACGGCGACAGCTACTCGACGTCCCTGGTCCTGTCCGACGGGCCTCACGAGCCCCAAGAGCCTCACCGGTTCTGATGCGTCCCGCGAGACGCCCCCCGTCGGCTAGGCGCCGTCCGCCCGCAGCCGTTCCCGCGCCTCCATCAGGGCGAAGCCCAGCAGGTTGAGGCCGCGCCAGCGCTCGGGATCCGCGGCGCGCTCGTCGTCCGCGGTCAGTCCGATGCCCCACACCCGGTCCAGCGGGCTGGCCTCGACGAGCACGCGCTGCCCCGTAGCGAGCAGGTACTCCCGCAGGCCGGCGTGGGCGGCGAACTTGTGGACGCTGCCCTCGACCACGATTCTGAACCGCTCCCGCTCCCACACGGCGCCGTCGAAGCCGCGGACCAGCCGCCCCGCCTTCTTCGCCGCGGCCGGATGCCCCGCGGCCAGCGCCTGCCGCTCCGCCTCCGCGTCCCCGAACAGCCGGGCCTTGGCCGCCATCATCCAGTGCTCCGCCGTCGCGTACTCCACACCGTCCACCGTGAACGGCGAGGGCCACCACTGGCTCAGACAGCTCGCGCCGACCCGGCCGTCCGGCCGGGGCCGGTGCCCCCAGAAACGCAGGTACTCCACGCTCGCCCCGGCGCCGATCTCCCTGGTCAGGGCGGCCCGGGAGTCGATCCTCCCCGTGATCCCCGTCATGGCGGCGAGTCTGGCACGCGCCACTGACACCCCGCCCCCTGTTTTTCGAGCACTCCTCCTCCCGCCGCCGACAGATTCCGTCGCGTAACCGAAAGGCAACAACGGAATCCCTTGTTGAGGTGTCCGTGCTCTGCCAGGATCGGCGCCCATATCGACGTCCACCACGGGCTGCCGCCTCCCGGCAGGACCGTGCCCCGCTCCCGTGCGCGAAGCACCCGCAGGTCAAGCGCGTCACCGAGTACGTCATGCCGGACAATACGGCGGTCGCCCGGACAACCGCCGACCATGGACCGCCGACCGCGGCCGCACTCCCCGAAAGGGCACCCCGCGCATGGAGCAGCACCAGCCCGACCGTCCGTCCCCGGCCCGCGCGGCCGCCCTGCGGCGCAGCCTCAGGAACGGCAGGGCCGCACTGACCCGCCGGTCCCTGCTGCGCGCCGGTGCGGGCGGCGCGTTCGCGCTCGGCGGCACCGGCGTGCTGAGTGCCTGTGGGATACCCCCCGCGGGCCGCGGTCAGGGCGGGGAGTCCGCGGAGGACCACTCGGCACAGGAGAGGACCGTCTCCTTCTCCAACTGGACCGAGTACATGGACGTCGACGACAGCGGCCGACGGCACCCGACGCTCGAGGAGTTCACCCGGCGCACCGGCATCGGGGTCGAGTACACCGAGGACATCAACGACAACAACGAGTTCTTCGGCAAGGTCAGACCGCAGCTCGCCGCGGGTCAGGACACCGGCCGGGACATCGTCGTGCTCACCGACTGGCTGGCCGGCCGGCTCATCCGCCTCGGGTGGGTGCAGCGGCTGGACGCCTCCCACCTGCCGCACGCCTACACGAACCTGTCCGCCCAGTTCCGCGACCCCGACTGGGATCCCGGGCGCGCCTACTCGTACCCCTGGCAGGCCATCTCGACCGTCATCGCGTACAACCGGAAGGCCCTCGACGGCATCGAGGTGCGGACCGTCTCCGACCTGCTCGACCATCCGAAGCTCAAGGGCCGGGTCGGCCTCCTCGCGGAGATGCGCGACACCGTCGGCATGGTCCTGCTGGACATGGGCAAGGACCCGGAGCGGTTCACCGACGACGACTACGACGCGGCCGTCGCCCGCCTGCAAGGAGCCGTGGACCGGGGCCAGATCCGCCGCTTCACCGGCAACGACTACACCTCCGACCTCACCAGTGGCGACTTCGCCGCCTGCATCGCCTGGGCCGGGGACGTCGTCCAGCTCAAGGCGGACAGCCCGGACGTCGACTTCGTCATCCCGGACAGCGGTTACCTGACGTCGACCGACAACCTGCTGATCCCCAACAGGGCGCGCCACAAGACGAACGCCGAGCGGCTCATCGACTACTACTACGAGCCCCGGCCGGCCGCCGAACTCGCCGCCTACATCAACTACGTGTGCCCCGTGGACGGGGTGAAGGCCGAGCTGGAGAAGATCGACCCGGCCGCGGCGGAGAACCCGCTGATCGTTCCCGACCGGGACATGGCCGCGAGGTCCTCCGCCTTCCGCTCGCTGACGAGTGACGAGGAGACGGCCTACGAAGAGAAGTTCGCGAAGCTCACAGGGGCGTGACGATGAAGACGACGACAGACCGCGGCGGCGACGTCCGCCTGGCGGGCATCAGCAAGGCCTACGGCTCCCTCACCGCCGTGCACCCCCTGGACCTGACCGTCCCCCGGGGCTCGTTCTTCGCCCTCCTCGGGGCCTCGGGCTGCGGCAAGACCACCACCCTGCGCATGATCGCCGGCCTGGAGGAGCCCACCGCGGGCACCGTGTTCCTGGGGGACCGGGACGTGACGCGCCTGCCGCCGCACAAGCGGCCGGTGAACACGGTCTTCCAGTCGTACGCGCTCTTCCCGCACCTCGACGTCTTCGAGAACGTCGCCTTCGGACTGCGCCGGCGCGGCATCAGATCGGTGAAGAAGCAGGTCGAGGAGATGCTGGAGCTCGTCCAGCTCGGCGAGCAGGCCCGGCGCAGGCCGCACCGGCTGTCCGGCGGGCAGCAGCAGCGCGTCGCGGTCGCCCGCGCGCTGATCAACCATCCGGAGGTGCTGCTCCTCGACGAGCCCCTCGGCGCCCTCGACCTCACGCTGCGCCGCCGCATGCAGCGGGAGCTCGGGCGCATCCAGCGGGAGGTCGGCATCACCTTCATCCACGTCACGCACGACCAGGAGGAGGCCATGACGATGGCCGACACGGTCGCCGTGATGAACGCGGGCCGCGTCGAACAGTCCGGCGCGCCCGCCGACCTCTACGAGAACCCGCGGACCACGTTCGTGGCCGACTTCCTGGGCAGCTCCAACCTCATCGCGGCCTCGGTCGAGTACACGAGCGGCGACGACGTGGTCCTCGGGGCGGGCGGCGGCAGGCTCGCCCTGCCCCGGGCACGGTGTCCCGCGCCCGCCACGGCCGGCTCCACGGTCCTCGTCGGCATACGCCCGGAGAAGACCGCCCTCACCCACGTGGACGACTCCGGCCGGATACCGGCGGCCCGCAACCGCCTCACCGGGCGGATCGCCGCCGCGAGCTTCACCGGCGTCGCCACGCAGTACGTCGTCGACACCGCGGTCTGCCCCGAGTTCGAGGTGTACGCGCAGAACATCGACCGCGATCCCCGGCTCGTCCCCGGCGCCGAGGTCGTCGTCCACTGGGACCCGGCGCACGGCTTCGGCCTCGACGCGGCCCAGGACACCGGCGCGGGCGCCGCGGCTGCGGCGGAGGTCCCCGCATGACGACGCTCACCGACGCGCCCCCGCCCCCACCGCCCCCTCCGCCACCGGCCACGGCGGCGAACCCGGAGGTGGAGAAGGGGCGCCCGCGCGCGGGAGGCCGCCGCACGCCGTACTGGCTGCTCCTGCCCGGCATCCTGTGGCTGCTGGTCTTCTTCCTGCTGCCGATGGTCTACCAGGCCTCCACGTCCGTGCAGACCGGCTCCCTGGAGGAGGGCTACGAGGTCACCTGGCGCTTCGCGACCTACGGGGAGGCGCTGTCCGCGTACTGGCCGCAGTTCGCGCGCTCGGTGCTGTACGCGGGCTCGGCGACCGTGCTGTGCCTGCTGCTGGGCTATCCGCTGGCGTACCTGATCGCGTTCCGCGCGGGCCGCTGGCGAGGGCTGCTCCTCGTCCTGGTGATCGCGCCCTTCTTCACCAGCTTCCTGATCCGCACGCTCGCCTGGAAGACGATCCTCGCGGACGGCGGTCCGGTCGTCGGCGCCCTGAACGCCCTGCACGTCCTGGACGTGACCGGTTGGCTCGGCATCACCGCGGGGGAGCGCGTGCTCGCCACGCCGCTCGCGGTGGTCTGCGGCCTCACGTACAACTTCCTGCCGTTCATGGTCCTGCCGCTCTACGCCTCGCTGGAGCGGATCGACGGGCGGCTGCACGAGGCGGCGGGCGATCTGTACGCGACGCCGTTCGCGACCTTCCGCCGGGTCACCCTCCCGCTGTCGATGCCGGGTGTCGTCTCCGGCACGCTGCTGACCTTCATCCCGGCCTGCGGGGACTACGTCAACGCCGACCTGCTCGGCTCCACGGACACCCGCATGATCGGCAACGTGATCCAGACGCAGTTCCTGCGCGTCCTGGACTATCCGACGGCGGCGGCCCTGTCCTTCCTCCTGATGGCCGCCATCCTCCTCATGGTGACCTTCTACATCCGCCGGTCCGGGACGGAGGACCTGGTCTGAATGGCTCTCCTCACCGCCCTCGCGGGCTGGTTCCGGCGCCGGCTCGTCGTCCTCGCGGGCCTGCTGACCCTCGGCTACCTGCTGCTGCCGAACGCCGTCGTGACCGTGTTCTCCTTCAACGATCCGAAGGGCCGCTTCAACTACACGTGGCAGGGCTTCTCCGCCGACGCCTGGCGGGACCCGTGCGGCGTCCCCGGGCTGTGCGAGTCGCTCGGCACCAGCCTGCGGATCGCCCTCTGGGCCACGGTCGGCGCCACGGTCCTCGGCACGATGACCGCCTTCGCGCTGGCGCGGTACCGCTTCCGCGCGCGCGGGGCGGTCAACGCGCTGGTCTTCCTGCCGATGGCGATGCCCGAGGTCGTCCTGGCGGCCTCCCTGCTGACCCTGTTCCTCAACCTGGGGGCGGAGCTCGGGCCGTGGACGATCCTGATCGCCCACATCATGTTCTGCCTCAGTTTCGTCGTCGTGGCCGTCAAGGCACGCGTGATGTCGATGGATCCGCGGCTGGAGGAGGCCGCGCGGGACCTGTACGCGGGCCCGCTGGAGACCTTCCGGCGGGTCACCCTGCCGATCGCGGCCCCGGGGATCGCCGCGGGCGCGCTGCTCGCCTTCGCGCTCTCCTTCGACGACTTCGTGATCACCAATTTCACCGCGGGCGCGACCGTCACCTTCCCCATGTTCGTGTGGGGTTCGGCGCAGCGCGGCACGCCCGTCCAGATCAATGTCATCGGCACGGCCCTGTTCGCCCTGGCCGTGCTCGTCGTCCTGGGAGGAGCGGTCGTCGCCGGCCGCCGGAAGAGGTAGGGAGTTGAGACCATGGCCCCGAGCGCCATGAGCCGCTGGACGGGATCCCTCTCCGACGCACAACCGGTCGCCTACTGGCTGGACGACCCCGGCCGGCCCCGCCCGCGGCCCGCGCTCACCGCGGCCGAGAGCTGCGACCTGCTGGTCGTCGGCGGCGGCTACAGCGGGCTGTGGACCGCGCTCCTGGCCAAGGAGCGCGACCCGCGGCGGGACGTCGTGCTCGTCGAGGCGCGCGAGGCGGGCTGGGCCGCCTCCGGCCGCAACGGGGGGTTCTGCGCCGCCTCCCTCACCCACGGCCCGGCCAACGGCCTCACCCGCTGGCCGGACGAGTTCCCCCGCCTGCACGAGCTCGGCGCCCGCAACCTCGACGAGTTCGAGCGGGCCGTCGACGCCCACGCGCTCGACTGCGACTTCGAGCGCACCGGCGAGATCACCGTCGCCACGGCGCCGCACCAGGCCGCCGAGCTCCGCGCGGTGTACGAGGGGATGGACCGCCGTGGCCTCGCGGACGGCCTCGAGTTCCTGGACGCGCGGGCGGTGCGGGAGCAGGTCGACTCGCCGACGTTCCTGGCCGGTCTGCACGACCGCCGGGGTGTGGCCCTGCTGGACCCGGCCCGGCTCGCCTGGGGCCTCAAGCGTGCCTGTCTGCGCCTGGGCGTGCGGATGTACGAGCACACGCCCGCGCTGACCCTCCGGCCGTACGGCGCCGGCATGGTCGTCCGCACCCCGTACGGCTCGGTCCGGGCCCGCAGCACGGCCCTCGGCACAAACGTTTTTCCCAGCCTGGTCCGGCGCGTGCGGCCGTACACCGTCCCCGTCTACGACTACGCGCTGATGACCGAACCGCTGACCGCGGACCAACTGGCGTCGGTCGGCTGGCGCCGCCGGCAGGGGCTCGCCGACAGCGCCAACCGGTTCCACTACTTCCGCCTCACCGCCGGCAACCGCGTCCTGTGGGGCGGCTACGACGCGGTCTACCCGTACGGCGGCCGGGTGCGTGCCGAGTACGACGACCGCCCGCGGACGTACGCCAAGCTCGCCGGGCACTTCTTCACCTGCTTCCCGCAGTTGGAGGGAGTCCGCTTCACCCACGCGTGGGGCGGCGCCATCGACACCTGCTCGCGCTTCGCCGCCTTCTTCGGCACGGCGCACCGGGGCCGGGTCGCGTACGCGGCGGGGTACACGGGCCTGGGCGTGGGCGCCACGCGGTTCGGGGCGAACGTGATGCTCGACCTCCTGGCGGGGGAGCGCACGGAGCGCACCGAGCTGGAGATGGTCCGCCGGAAGCCGCTGCCGTTCCCGCCCGAGCCGTTCGCGTGGACCGGGATCGCGCTCACCAAGTGGTCGCTGGCACGGGCCGACACCCGCGGTGGGCGGCGCAACCTGTGGCTGCGCACGATGGACCGGCTGGGGCTGGGCTTCGACAGCTGAACCGGACGGAACGGGGGCGTACGGACGTGACCCCGCCCGACGGGCGTGTGCCGGGCTCGCTCCCCGTGCCCCGGTGCACCCGCGGCACGGTGCCCGGACCCGCGTAACGCCGGCCGCGGAGCCGCCTCTCAGCTCCTGGCGCGCGAGGTGCCCACGGCGTCGACCCCGGGAGAGGAAGTGGCCGCCATGACCGGTGCCAGGACGGCGGCCGAGTGGCTGGCATCCGTCGCTCCCGACCCCGAGGCCTGTCACTTCGCGTGGCGGCGCGACCCCCTCGGGGTGGCGCTGCTCCCGGCGGGCAGGGCCTGGGACGTGCTGATCCTGCCCGGCGGGCTCGGCCGTCCCGCGCTCGACGTGCTCACCCGCCGGACCGGCCGGCCCGGACCGGTGCTCGCCGGCTGCGGCGGGCGGCGGCTGGGGTTCTTCGTGCCCCCGGGCACGGCGGGCCGCTGGCTCGGCACGGGCGTGCGGACGGCGGGGAGCGGTACGTGGATCGTGGTGCCGTACCCCGGGCGGCGGAACCCCGGGCGGCGGACGGGCGGCGTGCGCTGGCTGGTCCTTCCGGACGGCACCGGCACCCTCACCGACCCGGCCCGACTGGAACTGGCCATGCACGAGGCGGTGGCGGGCCCGCCGGTCTGAGAGCTTCAGTCCTGTGGACGCGATCGCCACCGGGCGAGGAGTACCGCGAGGCCGATGAGCAGCAGAGCGCACAGGCACCAGCTGCCCACCACGTCCAGCGGCCAGTGGTAGCCGTGGCGGACCAGCCCGAATCCGGTTCCGGCGTTCAGCGCCACGCACAGCGCCAGGGCGCAGGCCCGCGCCCACGCGCCCCGTAGCCAGGGCCACAGCACGAGGGCCGCTCCGCCGTACGCGACGGCCGCGGTCGCCGTGTGGCCGGACGGGTAGAACCCCGTGTCCGGGGCCATCACCGGTGGCCCGGGGCGGTCGATCAGCTCTTTCAGCGGTACGACCACGAGCGGTACGGCCGCCATCAGCAGGGCCGTGAGCAGGGACGGGAGCCACCAGCGGGGGGCGCCGGCCCGGCGGGCGAGCAGCGCCGCGACGGCCAGCGCGGCCGCGAGCACGGGGACGGCGACCGGGACGGCGCCGAGGTCGGCGAGGAACCGGGAGACCCCGTCGGGACGTATCAGGAGGTCACCGAGGTGCTCGTCGGCGCGGGCGAGGGCACCGTGGACGGCCACCTGCCAGGTGGTCAGGGCCAGGACCAGCAGCAGGGCGGGCGACGCGACGATCGGGAACCGGGCCCGGCGGCCGGAGGGAGGGGCCGGCCGCTCCGGATCAGGGGGGATTGCTCCGGAGCGGCCGGCCGGACCGGTGTGCCGCGCGTCCCGGGGGGTCTGGGGCGGGCGGCCGTCCGATCGGTGAGGAGATCCGGAGCCGGAAGCTCCGGGTGTGTGCGCGACGGCACGACCGGGGTGGAGCTGGGGAGGCCCCGACCCGGTGTCGTCCGCGGTTCCCCGCGGGCGGGGTGCATCTCTCATCTGGCTAGAACCTACGACAGGGGGCGCGGCGACGACAGACGGTTCCGGGTCCCGACATGCACCTTGCACACCTTCTTCACGCCGTCCGCCGAACGCCCTCCTGCCTCCGGGACGCCCGCTCAGATGCGGGTGAACGCCTGCTCGATGATGTCGAGGCCCTCGTCGAGCAGGTCCTCGCCGATGACGAGCGGGGGCAGGAAGCGGAGCACGTTGCCGTAGGTGCCACAGGTCAGGACCAGCAGGCCCTCCTGGTGACAGGCCCTGGCGAGCGCGGCGGTGGCCTCCGGGGCCGGTTCCTTGGTGGTGCGGTCCTTGACCAGTTCGACGGCGATCATGGCGCCCCGGCCCCGGACGTCGCCGATGACCTCGTACTTCTCGGCCATGGCGGACAGGCGGCCCTTCATGACCTCCTCGATCCGCCTGGCCCTCGCGTTGAGGTCCAGCTCCTTCATCGTCTCGATCGCGCCGAGCGCGCCCGCGCAGGCCACCGGGTTGCCGCCGTACGTGCCGCCGAGGCCGCCCGCGTGCGCGGCGTCCATGATCTCGGCGCGGCCCGTCACGGCGGCGAGCGGCAGTCCGCCCGCGATGCCCTTGGCCGTGGTGATCAGGTCCGGGACGACGCCCTCGTCCTCGCAGGCGAACCACTGGCCGGTGCGGCAGAAGCCGGACTGGATCTCGTCGGCGACGAAGACGATGCCGTGGTCCGTCGCGAACTGGCGGAGCGCGGGCAGGAAGCCCTTCGCGGGCTCGATGAAGCCGCCCTCGCCGAGCACCGGCTCGATGACGATCGCGGCCACGTTCTCCGCGCCGACCTGCTTGGTGATCTCGTCGATGGCCTGCGCGGCGGCCTCCGGGCCCGCGTTCCCGGCGCCGGTCGGCCAGCGGTAGCCGTACGCCACCGGCACGCGGTAGACCTCGGGCGCGAACGGGCCGAAGCCGTGCTTGTACGGCATGTTCTTGGCGGTCAGCGCCATCGTGAGGTTGGTCCGCCCGTGGTAGCCGTGGTCGAACACGACGACCGCCTGCCGGCCGGTGTGCGCACGGGCGATCTTGACGGCGTTCTCGACGGCCTCGGCGCCCGAGTTGAACAGGGCGGACTTCTTGGCGTGGTCGCCCGGCGTCAGCTCGGCCAGCGCCTCGGCGACGGCGACGTACCCCTCGTACGGCGTGATCATGAAACAGGTGTGCGTGAAGTCCTGGAGCTGGGCTGCGGCCCGGCGGACGACGGCCTCGGCGGAGGCGCCGACGGTCGTGACCGCGATGCCGCTGCCGAAGTCGATCAGCCGGTTGCCGTCGACGTCCTCGACGATCCCGCCACCCGCGCGCGTGACGTAGACCGGCAGCGTGGAGCTCACGCCCCGCGCGACCGCGGCCGTACGGCGGGCCTGCAGCTCCTGCGACTTCGGGCCGGGAATGGCGGTGACGACGCGGCGCTCCTGCGGAAGTGCGGTCATGAGAGCTCCCTGGTGATCGTGGGTGCGTGCGGGGGCCGGCGGGGCCGGTGGCGGGGCGGCTGTCTGCCTGCTTCTCCCCGCTGCTCGCCCTTTTTTCGCAGGCTAGGGCCGAGGAGGAGCGCTGGGCATGCTCCATGTGGGCGTTGTCGGACAGTCGTATTGTCCGCTTCGGACAGTGCGGGCGTGCGCCTTGGCCGTGTTGGACCGGTGGCTCCGTCCGGCGGTGTCCGGACAGCCCCCACCAGGGTGTTCCGGCGGTCGGCCGCGCGTGCTCCGGCCCCGACCTGGCGCGTGCACGGTGAACTCCCCATGCGGGGGAGTTAGATTGGCTCGCTGACGGTGGACGGCACGGCTGCTCAGGGGGCAGGGCGATGAACAGCGACGGCACGCAGGACGCCTGGAGCACGCACGCGCATCCCGTGCCGCGTCCGGCGACGCCGCCGGAGCCGCCCGCGGTGCCGCCGAAGCCGGTGCGCCCCCCGGAGCCGCCACCGGCGGGCCGAGCGGCCCCGTCCGCGGTGGCCGACTGGCTCGACCAGCCCCGCCCGGCCGCCCGCACCGGCATCTGGCGCTTCGGCCACCGACCGGCGGAAACCGTGCGGACCGCGGAGCGCATCCGACCGATCACCGTCGTCGGCATGCTCATCCCGCTGGCACTGGCGCTGGTCCTGTGGTCCCTCTGGCTGCGGGGCGCCGTCCCCTACTGGTGGGCCCCGCTCAGGTTCTTCACCCCGGACGACTGGTGGGAGACGCTCGCCCCCTCCACGCCCGTGGGGTCCGAAGGGGCCCATGCCAGGGTGGTCTACGACGGTGTCTTCTTCGCCCTGCTCGTCCTCGTCATGAGCAACCTGGGGAGCTGGCCCGGCGTCGTCCGGCACTTCTTCGCGCGCCGCGAGCAGCCCGCGCGCGCGGGACTGGCGGCACTGGCCGCCCTGCTCACGCTGACCTTCGTCTTCCCCTCGGCCTTCCCCGGCGTCTTCTGGGACCCGCTGCCCGTCGTGAGCCCGCTGTTCTCGCTCATCGTGCTGATCACCGGCAGCAACGACTTCTTCTTCTCGGCGTGGAAGGTGAACACCGCCTACACCGTCATCACCCTGCTCGTCCTGTGGCCCTTCGCCAGGCTCGGCGGCTGGTGGCCGCTGGCGCGCACCTGGCTGGCGGCCCGCACGGGCACCGCCGAGGAGACCGGCCCGCAGCCCCCCGCCGAACAGCCGCCCAGCCGCTGGCCCGCGCTGCGGGAGGCCGGACAGCACCAGGCGGCGGACGTCCTCGGCGCCGAGGTCGCGGCCGGCCGCATGAACGACGTCGACGTGGCCCGGGTGACGCACGCCTGGACGGCGGCCCGGACCGGGGGACGGCCCGCGGCCTTCACCGACGCCGTCCTGCGGCACGGCGCCGCCACGGCCGTCCACCCCTCCGGCGCCCGCGACCTGCCCGGCCGTACCGCCCGGCACGACCTGCTCACCGGGCAGGTCCGCATCGGGCAGTGGGTCAAGGAGAAGCGCACACCGCCCGCCTACGCGGACGCGGGCGCCGCACTCGGGCCCGACACGCTCGGCACCTCGCTCCTCGTCGTGGGACCGTCGGGCGCCGGGAAGACCCGGCGGGTGATCGCCCCGCTGGCCGAGTCGCTGGCCCTGCAGGCGCTGACCGGCAGCTGTGCCGTCGTCGCCGTGTGCGCGGCCGGGACACCACTCGGTCCGGACGCCGCCTTCGACGTCGTGATCCGCGTCGGCGACCCGTCCTCCGTCCACGACCTGGACCCTTACGCCGAGGCCGACGACCCCGACGAGGCGGCCGCGTTCCTCGCCGAGGCCCTGGTCGGCGACCTCGACGCGGCCGGCACCCGGCGACGGGCCGTCACCGCGCTCGCCCAGCTGCTCGGCCCCTACCGGGCCGCGTACGGGACCTTCCCCACGCTGCCCGTCCTGCGTGAGCTGCTGCTGGGGGAACCCCCGGTGCTGACGGCCCTGCGCGAGGCGCTGGCGGACGAACGGGGCGCCGTGATGCGCCGTGAGCTGGACGCCCGCCTCCGTCAGGCGGACACCCCGGGCGACCCGGGCCCGGAGCTCGCCGACCGGCTCGCCTCGCTGGACCGGCCGGTCTTCGCCGACTTCTTCGGCGCGGGCGACGGCACCACCCGGCCGTTCTCCCTGCGCGCCGTGGCCCACCACCCCCTGCGCGTCCGCATCGACCTGCCAGGACAGGGGCACGAGGAGGCCGCCCGGCTGATCACACGGCTCGTCCTGGCCCAGTTCACCGCGGTGGCGCAGGCCGGGGACGGCCGGGCGCACTTCGCCTGCCTCCTCCTCGACGACGCCGCGGGCGCGGTCACCGAGGACTCCGTCCGGCGGATCCAGCGGCTGCGCACCCGCGACGCGGGCGTCGTGCTCGCGCTCCGCTCGATCGCGGAGGTGCCGGAGGCACTGCACGGCCCGCTCTACGGGGCGGTCGGCTGCCGCATGGCCTGCTCCGGCGTCACCACCTGGGACGGCGGCCGGTTCGCCGACGCCTGGGGCACGGAGTGGGTGGAGACCGAGGACGTGGCCCAGCACACCGTCTTCGCCGACCAGCCGATGACCCGGGCCCTGCACGCCCTGCGCAAGATGGTCACCGGCAAGGAGGTCACCACGAAGGCGGTCACCGTGCGCCAGGTCGAGCGGGAGCGGTGGTCCGCGTCCGAGCTGGCCCACGACCTGCCCCCGGGCCACGCGGTGCTGTCGCTCACCAGCGTGCGGGGCGAGCACGCGCCCCCGCTGCTGGTGGACCTGCGGGGCTGAGCGGCAGCCGGGCGGCGGCCGTGGGGCCGGGGCGGCGGTGCGGGCGGGCGGACCCGGCATAGGCTGTCGGCACGTTCCGGCCCAGAGATCGCGAAGTCCCATGCCGCCCACGCTCGCCTCCCTCGTCCACCACTCCGCGCTCAAGCTGACCGTCCGCGCCGGCGCCGACCGGCTGGACGTCCCCGTCCGCTGGGCGCACGTGAGCGAACTCGCCGACCCCGTGCCGTACATGGAAGGCGGGGAACTGCTGCTGATCACCGCGCTCCAGCTGGACGCGGAGGATCCGGAGGCGATGCGGCGGTACGTGAAGCGGCTGGCCGGCGCCGGGGTCGTCGGGCTCGGGTTCGCCGTCGGGGTGAACTACGAGGCGGTACCGCGGGCACTGGTCGACGCCGCGGCCGCCGAGGGGCTGCCGCTGCTGGAGGTGCCCCGGCGCACCCCGTTCCTCGCCATCAGCAAGGCCGTCTCCGCCGCCATCGCCGCCGAGCAGTACCGCGCCGTGACCGCGGGGTTCGCGGCGCAGCGCGAGCTCACCCGGCAGGCCCTCGGCGACGGACCCGAGGGGCTGCTCACCGCGCTCGCGGCGCAGGTGGACGGGTGGGCCGCGCTGTACGACGCCTCCGGCGCGGTGGTGGCGGCGGCCCCCGAGTGGGCGGCGCGGCGGGCCGGGCGCCTCACCGGGCACGTCGAACGGCTGCGGGAGAGACCGGCGCCGGCCAGCGCGGTGGTCGGCGGCGGGGGCCCGGACGGCGGCGACGACCGGATCGAGCTGCACTCCCTGGGCACCGGGCGGCGCGCCCGGGCCGCGCTGGCGGTGGGCACGGCCACGGCGCCCGGCACCGCCGAACGGTACGCCGTCCACTCGGCCGTCGCCCTGCTGACGCTGACCACGGAGCGGTCGCGCTCGCTGCACGCGGCCGAGCAGCGGATCGGGACGGCGGTGCTGCGCATGCTGCTCGCCGGGCAGCCGGACCACGCACGCGCCGTGGCGGGCGACCTGTACGGGGGCCTGCTGGACGCGCCGCTCCGGCTGGTCGCCGCCGAGACGGTGACCGCCGGGCCGGCCGCGGAGCCGCTGGGCCGGCTGACGGAGGCGGTGGAGTCCGCGGCGGCCCGGGCGGGGGAGCCGGTGCTGGCCGTGCCCGAGGGCGAGCGGCTGCTGATACTGGCCGCGGACGGAGGCGTGGCGGCGGCGGCCTGCACCGAGTACGCGCTGCAGGCACAGCCGGCGCGGACCGGCCCGGGAGCGGGAGCGCACCGCAACGGGGCGCCGCCGGAGCGGGACGAACTGGTCCTCGGGCTGTCCGCGCCCACCGGACCGGCCGGCGTGGCGACCGCGTACCGGCAGGCCGAGCAGGCCCTGTCGGTGGCCCGGCGGCGGGGCCGGGCGCTGGTGGAGCACGAGGAGGTGGCGGCCGGCTCGGTGCTGCCGCTGCTCGCCGACGACGCGGTGCGGGCCTTCGCGGAGGGGCTGCTGCGGGCGCTGCGCGAGCACGACGCGACCGGGCGCGGCAACCTGGTGGCCTCGCTGCGGGCCTGGCTGTCGCGGCACGGGCAGTGGGACGCGGCGGCGGCCGACCTCGGGGTGCACCGGCACACGCTGCGCTACCGGATGCGGCGGGTCGAGGAGATCCTCGGGCGGTCGCTGGACGATCCGGACGTACGGATGGAGCTGTGGCTGGCGCTGAAGGCCACACCGGGGGCGGGGGAGTAGGACGCCGGATCGGCGCGTCCGCACCCGGGAGTGCTACACCGTGGACAAACGACCCCCGCCGCCGGGCGTCCTACCGTGGTGCCCGGAAGTACGGAACGCAACGGAACCAAGCGCGGAAGGGCCGGGACCATGACTGTCACCCACGCCTTCTGGCTCGCCGGCCGGCAGGCCACCGGTGAGACCAGCTTCGATGTCACCTCCCCGTGGGACGGGCGACTCGTCGGCACGGTCGCCGTGCCCACCGAGGCGCAGGTCGAGGAGGCGGTGGCCGCCGCGTACGCCGTACGGGACGCGTTCGCGGCCACCCCCGCGCACGTGCGCGCCGCCGCCCTCGACCACGTCTCACGGCGCCTCGCGGAGCGGACCGAGGAGATAACGAAGCTGATCTCCGCCGAGAACGGCAAGCCGGTCAAGTGGGCCCGCGGCGAGGTCGGGCGCGCGGTGTCGGTGTTCCGGTTCGCGGCCGAGGAGGCGCGGCGGTTCAACGGCGGCGAGGCCCAGCGGCTCGACACCGACGCGGGCGGCCAGGGCCGGCTCGCGCTCACCCGCCGCTTCCCCAAGGGCGTCGTGCTGGGCATCGCGCCCTTCAACTTCCCGCTCAACCTGTGCGCCCACAAGGTCGCCCCGGCGATCGCGGCCGGTGCGCCGATCATCCTCAAGCCCGCCCCGGCCACCCCGCTGTCCGCGCTGGTCATCGGCGAACTGCTCGCCGAGACCGAGCTGCCCGCCGGCTCCTGGAGCGTCCTGCCGGTCTCCAACGACCGCATGCCCGCCCTGGTGCAGGACGAGCGGCTGCCGGTCATCTCCTTCACCGGCTCCGAGCAGGTCGGCTACGCGATCATGGACTCGGTGCCGCGCAAGCACTGCACCCTGGAGCTCGGCGGCAACGGCGCGGCCGTCGTCCTCGCCGACTGGGCGAGCGACGCCGACCTCGACCTGGCCGCCGCGCGCATCGCCACCTTCTCCAACTACCAGGGCGGCCAGTCCTGCATCTCCGTGCAGCGGGTGATCGCCGACGCCGCGGTGTACGACCGGCTGCTGCCCCGTATCGTCGCCGCCGTCGAGGCGCAGGTCACCGGCGACCCGGCGGACGACGCCACCGACGTCGGGCCGCTGGTCGGCGAGGACGCCGCGAAGCGGGTGGCGTCCTGGGTGGACGAGGCCGTCGCCGCGGGCGCGAAGCTGCTGACCGGCGGCGAGCGGGACGGCGCCGCCTACGCCCCGACGGTGCTCGCCGACCTGCCCGACGGGGTGACGCTCGCGAGCGAGGAGGTCTTCGGGCCGGTGCTCAGCGTGCGGAAGGTGGACGGGGAGGCGGAGGCGTTCGCCGCCGTCAACGACTCCAAGTACGGCCTCCAGGCCGGCGTCTTCACCCACGACCTGCGGACCGCCTTCCGGGCGCACCGCGCGCTGGAGGTCGGCGGTGTCGTCATCGGCGACGTCCCCTCCTACCGGGCCGACCAGATGCCGTACGGCGGGGTCAAGCAGTCCGGCGTCGGGCGCGAGGGCGTGCGGTTCGCGATGGAGGACTACACCTACGAGCGGGTGCTGGTGCTCACGGGCGTCGACCTCTGAGCCACCCCCCGACGGGCCCAGGGGCCCGGCACCGCTGAACCACCAGCGGTGCCGGGCCTCCTGTCATGACACGGCCGTCAACCGGAGAAGCCGACGTGCGCGAGCCGCAGTGGGCCGCGCAGCCTGAGGTGGACGTCGTGCACACCGGTGGCCTCGACGGCGGCGCTCAGCGCGGTGTAGTCGTACGGGCCCGAGGTGCCGGGGGTGAGGGGCAGCACCGCGAGGACCGGGCCGCCGTTGAGGGAGAACTCGATCTCGCCCTCGCCCGCCGCCTGCACCGTGACCCGCGCGACGCCGTCGCCGAAGTCGCAGTCGTGGAAGAGCAGTTCGCCCGTGCCGGACCCGACGGGGGCGACCGCGTCGCCCGAGGTCCTCGCGCGGTCGACGATCTCCGTGCCGCGCTGGTCGTCGAAGTCGGCGGCGCCCAGGCCGCGCACCCGCACGGGGCGGGGCGTGGCGGGCTCGCCCTTCAGGTCGACCGTGGCGGTCAGGCGCACGTCCGCGCTGGACGCGCCGACGAGGATGTCGTGCGCGCCCGGTTCCACGCGGTGCCTGCCCTGCGCCACGTCCCAGAAGGCGAAGGCCGCTTCGGGGAGGCGGAAGGCCAGCTCGGTGGCGGCGCCGGGCGCCAGGGTGACGCGGCGGTGGGCGGCCAGCTCGCGGCGCGGGCGCGGCACGGACGGGTCCACGGCCCGGACGTACAGCTGGGCCACCTCGTCGGCCGTCCGGTCACCGGTGTTGGTGACGGTGAACGTCACCGTGACCCCGTCGTCACCCGTACGGCAGCTCAGGCCGTCGTAGTGGAAGCCGGCGTACGACAGCCCGTGCCCGAACGGGAACAGTGGTGTGCCCTCGAAGTACAGGTACGTCTGACGGCTGCCGATCACGTCGTAGTCGAGCAGGCCGGGCAGGTCCGCGTCGGCGGCGTACCAGGTCTGCGGGAGGCGGCCCGCGGGGGAGACGTCGCCGGCCAGGACGCGCGCCAGGGCGGTGCCCGCGGCCTGGCCGCCGTGCGCGGTCCACACCACCGCGGGCAGCCCCGCGTGGTCCACCGCGTACGGGTACGCCGAGGTCAGCACCAGGGCCGTGCGCGGGTTCGCGGCGCGCGCGGCGCGCAGCAGGCGCTCCTGGTGCTCCGGCAGGCGCAGGGTGGTGCGGTCCTCGGTCTCACGTCCGTTGATGTGCGGGTCGTTGCCCGCGACGACCACGACGGCGTCGGCTCCGGCCGCGGCCCGGGTGACGGCCGTCTCCCCGCGCTCGGTGACGACGAGTTCGAAGATCTCCGGATCTCCCTCGCCCTCGGCGGCAACCTTCACCTCGTCGGCGGCGACAGAGACGTACCGGCCCGTTCCCATGTGCTTGAGGAGGTGACCGTTGTCATGTGGTTCCAGGCGGAACGTCTCCTGGATGACCCAGCCGCCCGGCTGGTCCGCGGAGGCGCGCACCCGGCCGTCCTCGGCGACCGAGAGGTAGCGGCCGTCCGGCGCGCGGAAGGTGAGGACACCGTCACCCCAGTCGGCCATCGCCAGCTCGGTGCCCTCCGTGTCGGCGGTCAGCGGGGGCAGGTCGGTGCGGCCGGCGAGCAGCGCCGGGTCGAGGGCGCCCTCCGCACCGCGCGCCTCGTCCCCGGCGCCGGTGGCCACCGGGACGGAGAGGAACCTGCCCGCGGAGGTCCGCAGCCGGACCCGGTCCACGCCCTCCGCGAAGGTGACGTGGTCGGCGCCGAACCGCTCGTACAGGCCCTCCAGCGGGGTCGAGCGATGGATCAGGGTGCCGCTGTACCAGTCGAGCTTGCACTCGTCGGCGAGGAGTCCGACGACGGCGACGCGGGTGCCCGCGGCGAGGGGCAGCAGGCCGGTGCCGTCGTCGAGCGGGTCGTTCTTCAGCAGGACGACCGCCTGTTCGGCCGCTTCCCGGGCGAGCGCCCGGTGGGCGGGGGTGTCGAAGTCCCGGGCGTCCGCGTACGGGTCCGCGCCGGGGTCGAACTCGCCGAGGCGGAAGCGGACCGAGAGCTGGCGGCGGACGGCCCGGTCGATGTCGTCCTCGCCCAGCAGGCCCTCGGCGAGGGCACCCCGCACCCGGCCGACGATCTTCGAGCCGTCCGTGCCGTGGTCGGTGAAACTGTCGACGCCGGCCCGCAGCGCGGCCGCCGTGGCCTCCTCGTGGGTGTCGAAGTAGTGCTCGGAGTCGACGAGGTTGGAGGGCGCGCCCGCGTCCGAGCAGACGAGGAGCTCCTCGTCGGTCCAGGTGCGCAGGTGCTCCTCCAGATAGGGGGAGACGTGGTTCGGGCGGCCGTTGACCAGGCTGTACGCGGGCATCACACCCGCCACCGCGCCCGCCTCGACCGTCTCGCGGAAGGCGCGCAGGTCGTACTCGTGCAGGACGCGCGGGCGGACCGAGGACGAGGTCAGGTCACGCTCGGTCTCGTTGTTGTGGGCCAGCCAGTGCTTGAGGACCGGGGCCGTGCGCCAGTACGTCGGATGACTGCCGCGCAGGCCGCGGGTGTACGCGGTCGCGATGGCGGACGTCAGTTTCGGGTCCTCGGAGTAGCCCTCCTCGTTGCGGCCCCACAGGGGGTGGCGCAGCAGGTTCACCGTGGGGGCCCAGACGTTGAGGCCCACGCGGTCGTCGCGGGCGCGCATGGCGCGGACCTCGGTGGACACCGCCTCGCCGACCCGCCGGACCAGGTCCTCGTTCCAGGTCGCGCCCAGGCCGACCGCCTGCGGGAAGACCGTGGCCGGGCCCATCCACGCCACTCCGTGCAGGGCCTCCTGGCCGGTGCGGAACGCGCCGACACCGAGGCGCTCGACGGCGGGGGCGAACTGGTGCAGCAGCGCGATGCGTTCGTCGAGCGTCAGCCGCCCCAGGAGATCGTCGACGCGCCGCGCGAGCGGCAGCCGCGGGTCACGGAAAGGCGGGATGGGTGGCGTCTGTGCGGTCACTGTGGAGATCCCCTAGCGGTGGAGCGGCGAGGCTCTTTCGAAGCGCTTCGATGCTCATTCGGCCGCAGGGTGGGTGTCAAGAGACCAAGGTGCAACGAATTCGTATCCCCCTCGTCATATCAGGTGACGCAGGGCGTTGCGGGAAGGGTTCGTCCCGCTCCCGGACACCCCCCGCACACCTCCGAGGAATTGTGGGATCGACTCTTGTGCACCCCCAGCGGTTCACTTAACCTCGCAGCAACATCGAAGCGCTTCGACTCGGTAGGGCATGCTCCGCGTGCTCACAGCCCTCCGATGTCCGCGGCTTCAGCACAGCCAGTTCCTCTCAAGACACCGCAGCCGACGGCTCTTCCGCCGGGTGTCCTGGTGTGCGCCATGAAGGCATGAAGGGTTGACGCAATGACGCCGAACTCCGCCACCTCCGCTCCCAGCCGGAGAAGCTTCCTCGCCTCCTCGGCTCTCGCCGCCGCAGCGGTGGCGGGCGGGATGCCCCTGCTCACCGCCTGCGGTGGATCGGACAGCGGCGGCTCGCGCGACGGCACCACCTCGGGCAAGGACGCCAAGAAGCTGCTGCCGGCGTACGTGGCCAGCAACGTCGTCAACCCCGACATCCCGAGCAGACACGGGTCCGCGGTCGGTTTCACCAGCGAGCTCGACCTGGCGGGCCTGAAGACCTCCGTGCCGAAGAAGCTGGGCAAGGGCGGCAAGGTCACCGTCATGTCGCCGTTCTGGGGCTCCCCGCCCAAGGACGGCAACGCCTACTACCGGGCGATGAACGAGCTCATCGGCGTCGACGTGGTCTGGCAGAACCAGGACGGCAACACCTACGACCAGAAGCTCGGCGCGGTCCTCGCCTCGAGCGACGTCCCCGACGTGGTGGTCGTCCCCGGCTGGAACATGACCGGCAAGATCCCCAGCGCCATCATCGGCAAGTTCGCCGACCTCGGCCCCTACCTCTCCGGGGACGCGGTCAAGGACTACCCCAACCTCGCGGCCATCCCCACCGACGCCTGGCAGCGCTCCATCTTCGGCGGCAAGCTGCGCGGCCTGCCGATGCCGTCCTCGTACGTCGCCAACATCGTCCCCCTGTACCGGCAGGACATCTTCGAGGCCGAGGGCTACGAAGTCCCCACCTCCTGCGAGGAGTTCCTGGCGCTGGCCAAGGACGCCACCAACGCCAGGGCCAAGCGGTGGGGGTGCCTGGACATGAAGTGGACCGCGTTCAACGCCTTCGGCGTGCTCCCCGGCGACGAGAAGTCGCTCGGCTGGAACGAGGTCGACGGCAAGCTGGTCTACCGCATCGAGACCGACGAATACCTCGAGGCGCTGGAGTGGACGCGCAAGCTGTTCGCCGCCGGCGTCGTCCACCCGGACGCCGAACTGGGCAAGTCCAACGCCACCGACCCCGGGCCCAAGTTCGCCGCGGGCGAGTTCCTCATCTACAACCAGGACATGTCGCAGTGGTGGAGCCGCACCGCCGAACAGGCCGTGCAGAACCCCGACTTCAAGATCTGGGGCATGGACATCTTCGGCCACGACGGCGGCGACCCCACCCTGTGGGCCAAGAACCCGGCGAGCATCTTCGCCTTCATCAACAAGAAGGCGAAGGAGTCCGTCATCCGTGACGTGCTGGCCGTCGCCAACGTCACCGCCGCGCCGTACGGCACCAGTGAGTACATGGCCACGAGATACGGGGTCGAGGGCACCCACTACACGGTCGAGGACGGCGTCCCCACCAAGACCGACCAGGGCAACATCGACGTGATGAACACCTTCGAGATGATCGCGAGCCCCGGCGCGACCATCGCCCACCCCGACTTCCCCGAGGTCGCCAAGGGCCAGGTCGAGTGGCAGCAGCGGATGGGCGCCTTCACGAAGAAGTCCTCCTTCTACGGTATGCAGATCACCGAGCCCGCCCGCTGGACCAACCTCTCCAACGACTTCGAGCAGCTCGAGGACGACTTCATCCGCGGCCGCAAGAAGATCGGCGACGTGCAGCAGGCCGTCTCCGACTGGCGCAGCAAGGGCGGCGACGAGCTGCGCGACTGGTACAGGAAGCTGCTCGACGAGAACGGCACGGCGGCGAGCTGACCGGCCCGGGCGAGGCGAGGAGAACGGCCGTGTCCCACAGCACGGTGCCTCGGAGCAGGGCCGAGGCCGATACGAAGGAAAAGACCCCGGTGGCGTCCGGCGGCGCCACCGGTCCCCGGAGGAGAACGGGGCGGAGACCTCCCACCGGAAAGCTCAGCCTCCGGCTGCGCCTCAGACGCGACCGCGTCCTGCTGCTGATGACGCTGCCGGCCGTGTTGCTGGTCCTGCTCTTCAACTACGTGCCGATCCTCGGCAACGTCGTCGCCTTCCAGGAGTACGACCCCTACATCAGCGACAACGGGATCGTCTCCATCCTGAACAGCCCCTGGGTCGGGCTGGAGAACTTCCAGCGGATCTTCGAGGACTCCGCGTTCTGGAACGCCGTCCGCAATACGCTGGTCCTCTTCTTCCTCCAGCTCGTCCTCTACTTCCCCATCCCGATCCTGCTCGCGCTGCTCATCAACAGCGTGATCCGGCCCCGGGTGCGGGCGATCTCGCAGGCCGTCCTGTACCTGCCGCACTTCTTCTCGTGGGTGCTGGTCATCGCCGTCTTCCAGCAGCTCTTCGGCGGCGCCGGCCTCCTCTCCCAGCTGCTGCGGGAGAACGGCTACGACGGCCTCAACATCATGACCGACCCGGACACCTTCGCCTTCCTGATCACCGCGCAGAGCGTGTGGAAGGACGCCGGCTGGGGGATCATCGTCTTCCTCGCCGCGCTGGCCTCGGTCAACCCCGACCTGTACGAGGCCGCCGCGATGGACGGCGCGGGCCGCTGGCGCCGGATGTGGCACGTCACCCTGCCCGCGCTGCGCCCGGTGATCGCCCTGCTGCTGGTCCTCCGGGTCGGTGACGCGCTCACCGTCGGATTCGAACAGATCCTGCTGCAACGGGACGCCGTCGGACCCGGCGCGGCGGAGGTCCTCGACACCTTCGTGTGGTGGAACGGCGTGCGCAACCAGGACTTCGGCTACGCGGCCGCCGCCGGACTCGTCAAGGGCGTCGTCAGCCTGGGCCTGGTCCTCGCCGCGAACAAGGTGGCCCATCTGATGGGCGAGCAGGGGGTGTACAAGAAGTGAGCGCCGTGATCGACGAGGACGTCCGGCAGGCCGACCGGCAGCCGCCCGTGCGCAGGCCGAGCCGCTGGGCGGCACCGCCCCGGCCGGTGTGGGAGGAGAGACCCAGCACGGCCGGGATCGCGGGCAAGGGCCTCGTCCTCGCCCTGGCCTGCCTGGCGATCCTCTTCCCGCTGTGGATAGTGATCGTCACCAGCCTGTCCTCGCGCAAGACCATCGACGAGGCCGGCGGCCTGGTGATGATCCCCCAGGACATCACCTTCATCGCCTACCAGGAACTGCTCAGCGGCGGCCAGGTCACCCGCGCCGCGGTCATCAGTGTCGTGATCACCCTGGTCGGCACGGTGTTCTCGATGATGGTGTCGGTGGGCTGCGCGTACGGCCTGTCCCGCCCCGACTCGCTGGGCCACCGCTGGATCCTGATGACCCTGCTGGCCACCATGTTCTTCAGCGCCGGCCTCATCCCGACGTACCTGCTGGTGCAGTCGATCGGCCTGACGGACACCTACCTCGCGCTGATCCTGCCGAGCGCGATCAGCGTCTTCAACATCCTGGTGCTGCGCGGCTTCTTCATGGGCATCTCGCAGGAGCTCGTCGACAGTGCCCGCATCGACGGCGCCGGGGACTTCCGCATCCTGTGGCAGATCATCATGCCGCTGTCCCGCGCGGTCCTCGCGGTGATCACCCTGTTCTACGCCGTCGGCTACTGGAGCGCCTGGTTCAACGCCTCCCTGTACCTCAACGACCAGGACATGATGCCGCTGCAGAACGTCATGATCCAGCTCGTGCAGAAGCAGGAGGCCCCGGTCGGCCTCGGCCAGGCCATCAAGACCGGCGAACTCTCCGGCCTCGCGGTGCAGATGGCCGTGATGGTCATGGCGCTGCTGCCGGTGGCCGTCCTGTCGCCCTTCGTCCAGAAGCACTTCAAGAAGGGCATGCTCACCGGCGCGGTCAAGGGCTGACGCCCCGCCGCGCCCCACGCGCTCCGCCGTGGCCGGCCGTGCCTGTCCCCGGCCGGCCACGGCGGGACCAGCTTCCCGCCGGACATACCCTCCCCGCCCCTTTCCCTCCTCGCCCCCTCCCTCCCCACCTCCTTTCCCCTCCCGCCACCTCCCTCCCTCCCAGAACGAGGTAAGCCATGCCCACGCCCCAGCCAGGCAGACGCGCCGTTCTCGCCGGGACCGCGGTGAGCGCGGCGGCCGCCGTTCTCACCGCGGTCCCCGCGCTCGGCGCCCGGGCCCACGCCGCCGGTGCCACGGTCGAGGGCCGGGCGGAGGCAGGGGCCGGGAGCGCGGCCCGGGGCACGGCCTACCGCTGGCGGAACGTCGTCATCGGCGGCACCGGCTTCATCACCGGCGTGCTGTTCCACCCGTCCGTGCGCGGCCTCGCCTACGTCAGGACCGACATCGGCGGCGCCTACCGCTGGGACGACCGCGCCGCCCGCTGGACCCCGCTGACCGACCACATCGGCTGGGACGACTGGAACCTCCTCGGCGTGGAGGCCATGGCGGTCGACCCCGCCCACCCGAACCGGCTGTACCTGGCCCTCGGCACCTACACCCAGCCCTACGCGAGCAACGGCGCGGTCCTGCGCTCCGAGGACCGCGGCGCCACCTGGACCCGCAGCGACCTGGACGTGAAGCTCGGCGCCAACGAGGACGGCCGGGGCACGGGCGAGCGGCTGCTCGTCGACCCGCGCGACAGCGACACCCTGTGGCTGGGCACCCGCCACGACGGCGGCGTGAGCTTCACGAAGGTCGACAGCTGCTGGGCCTCGTACACCGTGGGCTTCGGCAGAGCCGCCCGCGGTGCCGGCTACCCGGCGATCTACCGGGTGGGTTCCACCGGGTCCATCACCGCCGTCCACCGCTCCGACGACGAGGCGCGGACCTGGGTGCGGATCAACGACGACGCCCACCAGTGGGGCTGGACCGGCGAGGTCATCGTCGGTGACCCGCGCGTGTACGGCCGGGTGTACCTCGCCACCAACGGGCGCGGCATCCAGTACGGGGAGCCGGTCTGATGGACCCGACGCACGAGCACGAGAACCGCGGGCCCGCCCTCGCCGACGTCACCCGCGGCCGTCTCCTCCTCGGCGGTGACTACAACCCCGAGCAGTGGCCCGAGGAGACCTGGCAGGAGGACGTCCGCCTGATGAAGGCCGCGGGCGTCAACTCCGCCACCGTCGGCGTCTTCTCCTGGGCCCGGCTCGAACCCCGTCCGGGGGAACGGGACTTCGGCTGGCTGGACCGGGTGATGGACCTGCTGCACGAGCACGGCATCGGCGTCGTCCTCGCCACGCCCACCGCGTCGCCCCCGCCGTGGCTGGGTCGGCTCCACCCGGAGACCCTGCCCGTCGACGAGGACGGCCGGACCGAGTGGTGGGGCGGCCGCCAGCACTTCTCGCACTCCAGCGCCGTCTACCGCCGCCACGCCGCCGCCATCACCGAGGCCCTGGCCGCCCGCTACGGCGGCCACCCCGCCCTCACCCTCTGGCACATCAACAACGAGTACTGCACCTACGACCACGGCGACGAGGCCGCCGCCCGCTTCCGCGACTGGCTGCGGAACCGCTACGGCACGCTCGACGCCCTCAACACCGCGTGGGGGACAGCCTTCTGGAGCCAGGGTTACGGAGACTGGGAGGAGGTGCTGCCGCCCCGCCGCACCCACTACCTCAAGAACCCCGCCCAGGTGCTGGACTTCCGGCGCTTCACCTCCGACATGCTGCTGGAGTGCTACACCGCCGAGCGCGACATCGTCCGCCGGCACACCCCGCACACCCCGGTCACCACCAACTTCATGCCGCTGTGGTTCGGGCAGGACGCATGGCGCTGGGCGGAGGAGGAGGACGTCGTCTCGGTCGACCTCTACCCGGACCCGCGGGACCCGTACGGCGGGCAGGAGGGCGCCCTGATCCAGGACCTGACCCGGTCGCAGGCGCGCGGCGGCCCGTGGATGGTCATGGAGCAGGCGACGGGCGCGGTCGGCTGGCGGGACGTGGACCAGCCGAAACCGCGCGGCCTCAACCGCCTGTGGTCGCTGCAGGCCGTCGCCCGCGGCGCCGACGCCGTCTGTTACTTCCAGTGGCGCCAGTCCCGGCAGGGCGCGGAGAAGTTCCACTCCGCGATGGTCGGCCACGCGGGCGAGCACGGCCGTGCCTTCCAGGAGGTCAAGCGGCTCGGCGCCGACCTGGCCACACTCGCCCCCCACGTGTCCGGCACCCGGAACGAGGCCCACGTCGCCGTCCTGCACGACTGGCACTCCTGGTGGGCCGGCACCCAGGAGGCCCGCCCCTTCGCCCAAGCGGACCTGCCCGTCGTCCTGCGCGCCTGGCACCGCGCCCTCTGGCAGGCGCACCTCACCACCGACTTCGCCCACCCCGGGCACGACCTCTCCCGCTACCGGCTGGTGGTCGTCCCGCAGCTCTACCTGCTCACCGACGCCGCGATCGACAACCTCCTGGCCTACGTCCGCGGGGGCGGCACCCTGGTCTGCGGCTTCCTCACCGGCACCGCCGACGAGGACGACCGGGTGCGGCCCGGCGGCATGGACGCCCGGCTGCGCGAGCTGTTCGGCATCCGTACCCTGCACGAGTGGTGGCCGCTGCCGACGGGGGGGACCGTCGAGTGCGACGGCTTCCGCGGCACCCTGTGGTCGGAGGAGCTGGAGGCCGACGGCACCGCCGACGAGACCGTCCTGTACAAGGGCGGCGAACTCGACGGGCTGCCCGCGGTGCTCGGCAAGGGCCGCGCCTGGTACGTCTCCACGCTCCCGGAACCCGAGGCCCTGCGCGGCCTGCTCGCGGGCATCGCCGCCGACGCGGGGGTGCGTCCGGTGCTCGACCGGGTGCCGGCGGGCGTGGAGGCGGTACGCCGCGGTGACCTGCTGTTCCTGCTCAACCACGGACGCGAGCCGGTGACCGTCGAGATGCCGGGCGACCACCGCGACCTGCTGACCGACACTCCGGTCAGCGGCTCGCTCGTCCTCGGCCGGTACGGCGTCGCGGTGCTGACGTCATGAGCGCGTCGAGCGCGTCGAGCGCGTCCCGGAGCGGCCACCCCGGCACCGCCTCACCGGTCCACGGCACATGGGAGCCGCGCCCCGCGGAGTGCTGGGAGGACGCCTTCCTGAGCGGCAACGGCCGCCACGGTGCCCTGGTGTTCGGTGACCCGGACGACGACCGGGTCGTCGTCACGCATCACACGCTGGTCCGGCCGGGTGGCGGCGGGACCGCCGGGCCGCCGCGGCTCGCGGACCGGCTCCCCGACCTCCAGGACCGGCTGCTCGCCGGGGAGCGGGCCGCCGCCGAGGGCTTCACGGACGGGCGCGGACTGCAGTGGGTGCAGCCGTTCCACCCCGCCTTCCAGGTACGGCTGCGCCGTCCGCAGTCCACCGACGCGCGCCCCCACCGTCACTACCGCCGCTCCGTCGACTTCGCCACGGGCGTCGCGGCGGCGGTCTGCGAGGGCTGGAGCAGCGAGGTCTTCGTGTCCCGGGCCGACGACGCGATCGTCCAGCACATCACGGCCCCGGACCTCGACATCGCCCTGGACCACCGGCTGCCGGGCAGCCCGCCGGGGCTGGCCGTGGGCCACGGCGCCGTCCTCACCCCCGAGAGCGCGCTGCTCAGCCTGCGCGCCCGCTACCCGGACAGCGACCGCGCGTACACGGGGGTGACCCTCGTCGCCGTCACCGGCGGGCGCACCACCCTCACCCCGCCGGGCGTACGGATCGAGGGCGCCCGGTCGGTGCTGCTGCTCACCCGCGTCGTCCGGCACACCGGCGAGCTGGACGTGACGGCCCACGGCCGGGCCCTGCGCGAGCTGCTGCCGGACACGGGCGCGGCGCACCCGGGTACGGAGCCGGACCCGCATCCGTACCCGGATCCGCACCCGTACGCCCGTCTCCTCGCCCGCCACACCGCCCTCCACCGCACCGCGTACGAGCGCGTCACCCTGGACCTGGCCGCCGACCCCGCCGAACGCGCGCTCCCCGGCAGCGTGTTGCTCGCGCGGCCGGACAGCCGCGCCCTGCCGGAACGGCTGCACGCGGCCGGCCGCTACCACCTGCTCTCCTCCTCAGGGCTGCTGCCGCCCCGGCTGACGGGCCTGTGGACCGGCGACTGGAACACGGCCTGGTCCGGCGCCTTCACCACCAACGCCAACCTCAACCTGCAGACCGCGTCGGCGGCAGCGGCGGCGCTCCCCGAGGTCACTCAGGCGCACGCGCGGCTCGTCCACGGGCAGCTGCCCGACTGGCGCGACAACGCCCGCGAGATCTTCGGCGCCCGGGGTGTCGTCGCCCCCTCCCACACCGACGGCGAGAGCGGACACACCTACCACTTCAGCCGCGAGTACCCGCTCCACCTGTGGACCGCGGGCGCCGACTGGCTGCTCAAGCCGCTCGTCGACCACGACGAGACACGCGGCGCACGTGATCCGCGGACGGGCGCGGTCCTCGCCGAGGTCGCCGTGTTCTACGAGGACTTCCTCACCCGCACCGACGCGGACGGCCGGCCCGTCGTCGTCCCCTCCTACTCCCCGGAGAACCGGCCCGCGGGCGGGAGCTGGGGCGCCGTCAACGCCGCCATGGACCTCTCCGCAGCCCGCCACGCCCTGCGCACCGCGGCCGACTACCACCCGGGCACCGACGACGCCGACCGCTGGCGCGCCCTGGCCGACCGGCTCCCGCCCCACCGGGTCAACGCCGACGGCGCCCTCGCCGAATGGGCCTGGCCCGGCCTCGAAGACACCTACGACCACCGGCACCTGAGCCACCTCTACGGCGTCTGGCCGCTGGACGAGATCACCCCGTACGACACACCCGAGCTCGCCGCGGCCGCGCACCGGGCGCTCGAACTGCGCGGTGCCGAGAACGACTCCGCGCACGGCCATCTGCACCACGCCCTGGTCGCCGCCCGGCTCGGCGACGGGGCACGGGTCGGTGCCGCCCTCGCCCACGTCCTGACCGGCGACTACTTCCACGCCTCGCTGATGAGCGCGCACTACCCGCACCGCGACGTCTACAACGCGGACGCCGCCCACGCCCTGCCCGCCGTACTCATCGAGATGCTGATCCACTCCACCCCCGGCCGGCTGGTGCTGCTGCCCGCACTGCCCGACGCGTATCCCGAGGGCCGGCTGAGCGGCGTACGGACGCGGTTCGGCGCCGTGGCCGACCTGGCTTGGGGGCCGGACCGCGGCCTCCGGGTCACCCTCCGTCCCACCCGCACCTGCCGCATCGAACTCCGGACTCCCTCCGGCGCGCGCCCGCTCGACCTGCGTGCCGGGGAGGACTGCGTCCTCGATCCGGGGCCGCAGTGAACCCGCACCACGCCCCCGCGATCCCCCCACCCATGGAAGGAACACCATGGCAACCCGCACCCTCGGCAAGGTCACCAAGGCCCTGCTCGCCCCCGCACTCGCACTCGGCGCCACCGTCGGCCTCGCCTCCGCGCCCGCGCAGGCCGCCGTCTGGAACACCTGCGACCAGTGGGGCAACACCACGCTGAACGGCTACATCCTCTACAACAACATCTGGGGCTCCGGCGCCGGCAGCCAGTGCACCTGGGCCAACTCCGGTACCAACTGGGGCGTCTGGGCGAACCACCCCAACACCGGCGGCATCAAGTCGTACCCCAACTCCAAGAAGGTGATCAACAAGCCGATCACCTCGATCTCGTCGCTCACCAGCAGCTACAACGTCACCGTCCCGTCGTCCGGCGCGTACAACACCTCGTACGACATCTGGGACACCGACTACGACCACGAGATCATGCTCTGGGTCAACCACAACGGCGCCGTCGGCCCGCTCGGCACCTCGCAGGGCACCGTCACCCTCGGCGGCCACACCTGGAACGTCTACAAGGGCGACAACGGCGCCAACCAGGTCTACTCGTTCCTGCGGACGTCCGACTCCAGCTCCGGCACCGTCAACATCCTGCCGATCCTGAAGTGGATCAAGGACACCAAGGGCTGGATCGGCAACGAGACCATCGGCGACGTGCAGTTCGGCTACGAGATCACCTCGTCCAACGGCGGTCTGGACTTCTCCACCAACAACCTGACGGTGTCCTCCAGCTGACCGCCGACGCGGCGGCGGGAACGGGGTCAGGCACCGCCCGGTGCCGGCCCCGTGCTCGCCCGCACCGTCAACTCAGGCGCCAGCAGGACGACCTCGTCCTCGGCGCGCCCGTCCAGCTTGGCCACCAGGTGCTCCACCGCGCGCCGGCCCATCTCCTGCGCGGGGATGGTGACCGCGGTGAGCCGCACCGAGGCCTGGGTCGCGACCTGGTCCGGGCAGACGGCGATCACGGAGACGTCCTCGGGCACGGCGCGCCCCTGCTGGCGCAGCAGGGCGAGCAGCGGCTCCACCGCGTTCTCGTTCTGCACCACGAAGCCCGTGGTGCCGGGGCGTTCGTCGAAGATCCGGGCGAGGGTGAGGGCCATCGCGTCGTACCCGCCCTCGCAGGGCCGGTGCAGCACGCGCAGCCCCAGCTCCCGGGAGCGCGCCCGCAGCCCCTCCAGCGTGCGCTCGGCGAACCCGGTGTGCCGCTCGTAGACGGCGGGTGCCTCGCCGATGACGGCGACGTCGCGGTGCCCGAGCGCCGCCAGGTGCTCGACGCACAGCGCGCCCGTCGCGGCGAAGTCGAGATCGACGCAGGTCAGCCCGGTGGTGTCGGCGGGCAGGCCGATGAGTACCGAGGGCCGGTCGGTGCTCCGGAGCAGCGGCAGCCGCTCGTCGTCGAGCTCGATGTCCATCACGATCATCGCGTCGGCGAGGCCGCTGCCCGTGATGCGGCGCACCGCGTCGGGGCCCTCCTCGCCGGTGAGCAGCAGGACGTCGTATCCGTGGGCGCGGGCCGTGGTGGCCACCGCGATGGCGATCTCCATCATCACGGGCACGTACATGTCGGTGCGGAGCGGGACCATCAGCGCGATGATGTTGGACCTGCTGCTGGCCAGGGCCCGGGCCCCCGCGTTCGGGTGGTAGCCGAGCTCCTGGATGCTCCGTTCGACCCGCTGCCGGGTGCCGGTGGAGATGGACCGCTTGCCGCTGAGGACGTAGCTCACCGTGCTCGCCGAGACTCCTGCGTGCTGGGCGACCTCGGCGAGAGTGACCATCCGGCTCTCCAAGCGGTAGGTGAAGCGCTTCGACGGACGCGCCTCGTGTGCGGGGGCATATGAGGGTGGATCGACAGTAGCTCGATGGTAGAGGGGTGTCCATAGATTGTCGAAGCGCTTCGACGGCAGTTTTCGTGGTGGCGCGGCTGCCCGGTCCGGCCGAGGGGTCCCATGCCTATCAGAGGGCGACAGGTGCCGCACCACCGGCCTCTGCCGGTCCGATCGCTGCGCGAGGACTGGTGGGCGTGCCCGGAATCGGGTAAATACGATCGGGTAGCACCGGTGAGTAACGTACGGTCCCAAGATCCCTATTCGCGGCGAGGTGAGCCTCATGTCCGCAAGCCCAACCCAGCCTCGTGTCACCGAACGCGAGGCACGACAGGTGGCGGAGGCCGCCCGGGAGCAGGACTGGCGCAGGCCGAGCTTCGCCAAGGAGCTCTTCCTCGGCCGTTTCCGGCTCGATCTGATCCACCCGCACCCGATGCCCGCCGCCGAGGACGCCCAGCGCGGCGAGCAGTTCCTCGCCAAGCTGCGCGACTTCTGTGAGACGAAGGTCGACTCGGCCCGCATCGAGCGCGAGGCGCGCATCCCCGACGAGGTGATCGACGGGCTCAAGGAGCTCGGCGCCCTCGGCATGAAGATCGACCTCAAGTACGGCGGCCTCGGCCTCACCCAGGTGTACTACAACAAGGCCCTCGCCCTGGCCGGCTCCGCCAGCCCCGCGATCGGCGCCCTGCTCTCCGCGCACCAGTCGATCGGCGTACCGCAGCCGCTCAAGATGTTCGGCACCCAGGAGCAGAAGGACGCCTTCCTGCCGCGCTGCGCCCGCACCGACATCACCGCCTTCCTGCTCACCGAGCCGGACGTGGGCTCCGACCCGGCACGGCTGGCCACCACCGCCGTGCCCGACGGGGACGACTACGTCCTCGACGGGGTGAAGCTGTGGACCACCAATGGCGTCGTCGCCGACCTGCTCGTGGTCATGGCGCGGGTGCCGAAGTCCGAGGGCCACCGGGGCGGCATCACCGCCTTCGTCGTCGAGGCGTCCGCCGAGGGCATCACCGTGGAGAACCGCAACGCCTTCATGGGCCTGCGCGGCATCGAGAACGGCGTGACCCGCCTCCACCGGGTCCGTGTTCCGGCGGCGAACCGCATCGGCCCGGAGGGAGCCGGCCTGAAGATCGCCCTGACGACGCTCAACACCGGCCGCCTCTCGCTGCCCGCCATGTGCGCGGGCGCGGGCAAGTGGTGCCTGAAGATCGCCCGCGAGTGGTCGGGGGCGCGCGAGCAGTGGGGCAGGCCGGTCGGGCTGCACGAGGCGGTCGGCGCGAAGATCTCCTTCATCGCGGCCACCACCTTCGCACTGGAGGCGGTCGTGGACCTGTCCTCGCAGATGGCCGACGAGGACCGCAACGACATCCGGATCGAGGCCGCCCTCGCCAAGCTGTACGGCTCCGAGATGGCCTGGCTGATGACCGACGAACTGGTCCAGATCCGCGGCGGCCGCGGCTACGAGACCGCCGAGTCGCTGGCGGCCCGCGGCGAACGCGCGGTCCCCACCGAGCAGATGCTGCGCGACATGCGCATCAACCGCATCTTCGAGGGTTCCACGGAGATCATGCACCTGCTGATCGCCCGCGAGGCCGTCGACGCCCACCTCTCCGTGGCCGGGGACCTCATCGACCCGGACAAGAGCCTGGCCGACAAGGCGAAGGCGGGCGCGAACGCCGGTGTCTTCTACGCCAAGTGGCTGCCCAAGCTGGTCGCGGGCCCGGGACAACTCCCGCGCGCGTACGGCGACTTCCACCCGGAGGGCCACGTCGACCTCTCCGGTCACCTGCGTCACGTGGAGCGCAGCGCCCGCAGGCTCGCCCGCTCCACCTTCTACGCCATGTCCCGCTGGCAGGGCCGGATGGAGACCAAGCAGGGCTTCCTCGGCCGGATCGTCGACATCGGCGCCGAACTGTTCGCGATGAGCGCTGCCTGCGTGCGCGCCGAGCACCTGCGCGGCCGCGGGGAACACGGCCGTGAGGCGTACCAGCTCGCCGACGTCTTCTGCCGGCAGGCCCGCATCCGCGTCGACGAGCTGTTCGCCAGGCTGTGGACCAACACCGACGACCTCGACGGCAAGGTCGTCAGGGGCGTCCTGTCCGGCACGTACGAGTGGCTGGAGGACGGCGTGATCGACCCGTCCGGCGACGGGCCCTGGATCGCCGACGCGACGCCCGGTCCGAGCAGGCGGGAGGACGTCCACCGCCGCGTTCGCTGAGACTCCGGGCGCCTCAGTTCTCCCTTTTCGTCTCCGCCCTTCACTGTCGCCCCCGTTACCGTCCTGCCGGTTGCCGCCCGAAAGTCGCGCGTCAACAATGAGCGGAAGGCGAACGGGGGCGACGAATGCGCCAGGAGAACGGGGACGGCCGCATCATTTCCGAGCGGCTCACGCACGCCCGCCGAAAGGCATGGCGCCATCTCCGGCGGGCGGAGCGGGTGAAAGCGCTGCGGACGGTGCGCGACGAAGTGCTGCCGCTCGCCGGAGAACTGCACCTCATTTCCCCGGGCCTTTTCCACCCGCACCGCGACCCCCTCGCCGTCCTGCTCAACGACTGCGCGCTGGCCGTGGTCGACGAGGAGCCCAGACCGTCCGTGGGAGGCTTCGACGCCCTCCGGGCGCGCAGGCTCGACGCACGCGACGTGGACGCGCTGCTGGACGCCGGACGCCCGGGGGAGCGGCCGGTGATCCACCAGCTGTTCCGCGGCGCGCTCGACGCGGCCGCGGACCCCGTACTGCGCGAAGTGATCCTGGCCAATCAGCAGGGCGTCCGCATTCTGCAGCGGGCCAACAAATGGATCGGCCTTCTCACGGATCTCACGGATACGGAGGAGGAGGCGTCCTAGAAGTGCGCATACCCATTCCCCTTCCGTATTTCGTCGTGCTACGTCGTGCAGTTCCCGTCTCGTGGCTCATGGGGGTACGCGAAATGCCCGCTCTCGGTCTCACCTCCGTCACCGGAAAAATCATGCGCGCCGGAGAGGGCCGTACCCTGCGCCGCCTGAAGCGCATCGCCGAGCAGGTCGCGTCCCTGGAGGAGGAGTTCCGCGACCTGACCGACGACGGACTCCGCGCCCTCACCGACGAGTACAGGCAGCGGTACGCCGGCGGGGAGACCCTCGACGACCTGCTGCCGGAGGCCTTCGCCACCATGCGCGAGGCCGCCCGCCGCACCCTCGGCATGCGCCACTTCGACGTCCAGGTCATGGGCGGCGCCGCCCTCCACCTCGGCAACATCGCCGAGATGCAGACCGGCGAGGGCAAGACCCTGGTCGCCACCCTGCCCGTCTACCTCAACGCCCTCACCGGCAAGGGCGTCCACCTCGTCACGGTCAACGACTACCTCGCCGGCCGCGACGCCGAGTGGATGGGCCGGGCGTACACGTTCCTCGGCCTCACCGTCGGCGTCGTCCGTACCGGCGCCTCCGCAGAGGAGCGCCGCGCCGCGTACGCCTGCGACATCACCTACGGCACCAACACCGAGTTCGGTTTCGACTACCTGCGCGACAACATGGCCTGGTCGAAGGAGGAACTGGTCCAGCGCGGCCACCACTTCGCGATCGTCGACGAGGCCGACTCCATCCTCATCGACGAGGCCCGCACCCCGCTCATCATCTCCGGCCCCGCCGACCGGGCCACCCACTGGTACGAGGCGTTCGCCCGGCTGGTGCGCCCCATGAAGGGCGTGCTCCTCCAGGAGGAGCGCTTCACCCGGCCGCTGGAGAAGGAACGGCTGTGGGCGCTGCGCGAGCGGTACGACTACGAGTACGACCCGCGCAAGCGCACGGTGGCCGTCCTCGACCGCGGCGTGGAGCACGTCCAGGACCAGCTCGGCATCGACAGCCTCTACGAGTCCGACCACACCCCGCTGATCGGCCACCTCAACAACGCCCTCAAGGCGAAGGAGCTGTTCCACCGGGACCAGGAGTACGTCGTCGTGGACGGCGAGGTCGTGATCGTCGACGAGCACACCGGCCGCATCCTCCCGGGCCGCCGCTACAACGAGGGCCTGCACCAGGCGATCGAGGCGAAGGAAGGCGTCCGGGTCCAGGCGGAGAACCAGACCCTCGCCACCATCACCCTGCAGAACTTCTTCCGCCTCTACCAACGGCTCTCCGGCATGACCGGCACGGCGATGACCGAGGCCGCCGAGTTCCACCAGATCTACCGGCTCGGTGTCGTGCCCATCCCGACCAACCGGCCGATGGTCCGGGACGACCGGCCCGACCTGATCTACCGCACCCGGGGCGCCAAGTTCGCGGCCGTCGTCGACGACATCGTGGAACGGCACGCCAAGGGCCAGCCCGTCCTGGTCGGCACCACCACCGTCGAGGTGTCCGAGGCCCTGTCCGGGCTGCTGCGCGAGCGGCGCGTCCGGCACGAGGTGCTCAACGCCAAGAACCACGGGCGGGAGGCGATCGTCGTCGCCCAGGCCGGCCGCCGGGGCGCCGTCACCGTGGCCACCAACATGGCCGGGCGCGGCACCGACATCATGCTCGGCGGCAACCCCGAGGCCCTCGCCCGCGACGCACTGGCCGCCCTCCCCGAGGACGCCGGCGACGAGGAGCGCCGGGCGCTCCTGGACCGGATCACCGCGCGGGTCACGGCCGAACGCGCGGAGGTCACCGCCCTCGGCGGCCTCTACGTCCTCGGCACCGAACGGCACGACGCCCGCCGCATCGACAACCAGCTGCGCGGCCGCTCCGGCCGCCAGGGCGACCCCGGCGAGTCCCGTTTCTACCTCTCGCTCCAGGACGACCTCATGCGGCTCTTCCAGGCCCAGCTGGTGGACCGCGTGATGACGGCGGCGAGCCTTCCCGAGGACGTCCCCATCGAGAACAAGGTCGTCACCCGCGCCGTCGCCTCCGCCCAGGCCCAGATCGAGCGGACGCACTTCGAGTCCCGCAAGGACGTGCTGAAGTTCGACGAGGTCCTCAACCGGCAGCGCACCATCGTCTACGCCGAGCGCCGCCGCGTCCTCGCGGGCGAGGACCTGCGCCCGCGCGTCCTGCACTTCATGGAGGACACGGTCGGGGCGTACGTCGACAAGGAGACCGCCGAGGGCTTCCCCGAGGAATGGGACCTGGACCGCCTGTGGCACGCGCTGGAACAGCTCTACCCGGTCCGCATCCACCCCGAGGACCTCGACGAGGAGGCCGGCGGCCGACCGGACCTCACCGCCGGACACCTGACCGAAGCGCTGATCGAGGACATCCACGCCCGCTACGCGGAACGCGAGGCGGAACTCGGTGCGGAAACCCTGCGCGCGCTGGAGCGCCGGGTGGTGCTAGCCGTCATGGACCGCAAGTGGCGCGAACACCTCTACGAGATGGACTACCTGCGCGACGGCATCGGACTGCGGTTCACCCTGGGCCGCGAACCGATCATCGAGTACGAGCGTGAGGGCCACGCGATGTTCCGCGCCATGGAGGAGGCCGTCAAGGAGGAGACCGTGGGCTACGTCCTCAACCTCGACCTCACGTCCGAGGACCTCGCCCCGAGCACCCCCCAGGACGAGCCCCTCCACTTCAGCGCCCCGACCATGGACACCGCGGAGGGCGTCGTCGAGGGCGACTTCCCCGCGGCCGGTCCCGCGCCCGGCCGGCCGCGGCCGAAGCGCCGCCGCAAGCGGTAGGAGCGGGCGCGCACCCTGTGCCCGACCTGTCCGGCCGGGTCACCGTCCTGCCGGGTCCCTGTCCTGCCGGGCCCGCCGTACGGACACAATGGGGGGATGAGCGACAGTCCTGCCCCCCTCGCAGATCCGCATCTCGTGTTCGACCCCGTCACCGGGGTCCGCGATGTAGTGATCCTCGGATCGACCGGATCGATCGGCACCCAGGCCATCGACCTCGTGCTGCGCCACCCGGACCGCTTCCGGGTCACCGGGCTCTCCGCCGCCGGGGGGAGGGTGGGACTGCTGGCCGAGCAGGCGCACCGGCTGCGCGTGAGGACGGTCGCCGTCGCCCGCGAGGACGTCGTTCCCGCGCTGCGTGAGGCCCTGAGTACCGCGTACGGCCCGGGCGAGCCCCTCCCCGAGATACTCGCCGGACCGGACGCCGCCACGGAGCTCGCCGCCTCCCCGGGCCACACCGTGCTCAACGGCATCACCGGCTCCATCGGACTCGCCCCCACCCTGGCCGCCCTGGAGGCGGGCCGCACCCTCGCGCTCGCCAACAAGGAGTCGCTCATCGTGGGCGGCCCGCTGGTGAAGGCGGTGGCCAAGCCCGGCCAGATCATCCCGGTCGACTCCGAGCACGCCGCCCTCTTCCAGGCCCTCGCCGCCGGCACCCGCGCCGATGTGCGCAAGCTGGTCGTGACCGCCTCCGGGGGCCCGTTCCGGGGCCGTACGAAGGAGCAGCTGGCGGACGTCACCCCCGCCGACGCCCTCGCCCACCCCACCTGGGCCATGGGCCCGGTGATCACCGTGAACTCCGCCACGCTCGTCAACAAGGGCCTGGAGGTCATCGAGGCCCACCTGCTGTACGACATCTCCTTCGACCGCATTGAGGTCGTCGTGCACCCGCAGTCGTATGTCCACTCGATGATTGAGTTCACGGACGGATCGACACTGGCCCAGGCGACGCCCCCGGACATGCGCGGGCCCATCGCCATCGGCCTCGGCTGGCCGGAGCGGGTCCCGGACGCCGCCCCCGCCTTCGACTGGAGCAAGGCGTCCACCTGGGAGTTCTTCCCGCTGGACGACGACGCGTTCCCGTCCGTCGGACTCGCCCGACATGTGGGACGGCTCGCGGGCACGGCCCCGGCGGTGTTCAATGCGGCCAACGAGGAATGTGTGGAGGCGTTCCTGAACGGCGCCCTGCCGTTCAACTCGATCATGGAGACCGTGACCCGGGTCGTCGAGGAGCACGGCACACCCGTCACGGGAACCTCCCTGACCGTGGCGGACGTCCTCGAAGCGGAGACCTGGGCCCGCGCCCGGGCCCGGGAACTGACCAGGCCGGCCGAGCCGACCGAGCGGAGCACCGCGGAGGCGCGCGCATGACGACCCTGATGACGATCCTCGGCATAGTCGTCTTCGTACTCGGGCTGCTGATCTCGATCGCCTGGCACGAACTCGGCCACCTGTCGTTCGCCAAGCTCTTCGGTGTGCGCGTGCCCCAGTACATGGTGGGCTTCGGGCCCACCATCTGGTCGCGCAAGAAGGGCGAGACCGAGTACGGGATCAAGGCGGTCCCGCTCGGCGGCTACATCCGCATGATCGGCATGTTCCCGCCCGGTCCCGACGGCCGCATAGAGGCCCGTTCGACCTCCCCCTTCCGCGGCATGATCGAGGACGCCCGCGCGGCCGCGTTCGAGGAGCTGCAGCCCGGCGACGAGAAGCGGCTCTTCTACACGCGCAAGCCGTGGAAGCGCGTGATCGTGATGTTCGCGGGCCCCTTCGCCAACCTCGTCCTGGCCGTCGTGGTCTTCGTCGGCGTGATGATGACCTTCGGCGCGAACACGCAGACCACCCAGGTCGCCACGATCTCCGACTGCGTCATCCAGGCCAGCGAGAACCGCTCCACCTGCGAGGAGGGCGACCAGGCGGCCCCCGCCAAGGCCGCCGGCCTCAAGGTCGAGGACCGAATCGTCGCCTTCGACGGCGCCCCGGTGAAGGACTGGTCCTCCCTCCAGGCCGACATCCGCGCCCACGGCGGCGAGACGGTCGGTCTCACCGTCGAGCGCGACGGCAAGGAGCTCGACCTCACCGCCACCCTCATCGAGAACCAGGTGGCCAAGACCGACGGCGACGGCGGTTACGTCGAGGGCGAGTACGTGACCGCGGGCTTCCTCGGCTTCAGTCCCGCCAGCGCCGTCGTCCCGCAGACCCTCCCGCAGTCCGTGGACCGCATGGGAGACATGATCGAGAACGGCGTGGAGTCGCTGGTCGCCCTGCCCAGCAAGGTCCCCGCCCTGTGGGACGCGGCCTTCGGTGACGGCCCGCGCGAGGCCGACTCGCCCATGGGCGTGGTCGGCGCGGCCCGCGTCGGCGGCGAGATCGCCAGCATGGACATCCCGCCCACCCAGCGGCTCGCCTCGTTCCTGATGCTGGTCGCGGGCTTCAACCTCTCGCTCTTCCTGTTCAACATGCTCCCGCTGCTCCCGCTGGACGGCGGGCACATCGCGGGCGCGCTGTGGGAGTCGGTCCGCCGCAACGCGGCCAAGGTGCTGCGCCGGCCGGACCCGGGCCCCTTCGACGTGGCGAAGCTGATGCCCGTCGCGTACGTCGTGGCCGGGGTCTTCGTCTGCTTCACGGTCCTGGTGCTGATCGCGGACGTGGTGAATCCCGTACGCATCTCGTAGTCACCGCGGTCACCGCGGGTTCACGACGGCCGGGCACCCTGGGTGCCCGGCCGTCGTCGTGGGACCGGCCGGGGACACGGCACGGGCTCCCGTTCCGGTCGCCCCATGAGTGGGTTTAACGGGCGGGATGTGCTCGGGTTCGGGCCGGTGACGTAATCTCGGAGCCCGGAGCCCGCTGTTCTCCGGGACCGACCTGACAACTTGGGGTTGCACAGCAGATGACTGCGATTTCTCTCGGCATTCCGTCCGTTCCGACCAAGCTCGCCGAGCGCCGGAAGAGCCGGCAGATCATGGTCGGCTCCGTGGCGGTGGGCGGGGACGCGCCCGTCTCGGTGCAGTCGATGACCACGACCCGTACCTCGGACATCGGGGCGACGCTGCAGCAGATCGCGGAGCTGACGGCTTCGGGCTGCCAGATCGTGCGGGTGGCGTGCCCGACGCAGGACGACGCGGACGCGTTGCCGATCATCGCGCGGAAGTCGCAGATCCCGGTGATCGCGGACATCCACTTCCAGCCGAAGTACGTGTTCGCGGCGATCGAGGCGGGTTGCGCGGCGGTCCGGGTGAACCCGGGCAACATCAAGCAGTTCGACGACAAGGTAAAGGAGATCGCGAAGGCGGCGAAGGAGCACGGCACGCCGATCCGCATCGGCGTGAACGCGGGCTCGCTGGACCGGCGGCTGCTGCAGAAGTACGGCAAGGCCACTCCCGAGGCGCTGGTGGAGTCCGCGCTGTGGGAGGCG